>JBBRUO010000072.1:0-15387 GCA_038247725.1 Gemmatales bacterium | reverse complement strand
CGGGAGCCTCACCTCCCAAGCGAGAGGCGACATGCTGTTGAAAGACCAAGTGGCCCTCGTCACCGGCGGCAGTCGGGGCATCGGCAAGGCGTGCGTCCAGGCCCTCGCCAGGGAAGGGGCGAAGGTGGCGTTCGTCTACCGCGGGTCCGAGGACGCGGCGAAGGCGCTGGAGGCTGAGATCGCGGCCGCCGGCGGAACCGCCAAGGCGTGGCAGGGGGACGTGGCCGACCCGACCACCGCCGCCCGCGTCGTCGCCGGCGTGCTGGCGGACTGGGGCCGCGTCGATATCCTGGTGAACAACGCCGGCGTCATCCGCGACGGCCTGTTCGTCCGCATGGACCCGCAGGCATGGAAGGAAGTGCTGACCACTAACCTGGACGGCACGTTCTACTTCTGTAAGGCGGTGTCGGACCAGATGGTGTTCAAGCAGCGGTCGGGGCGGATCGTCAACATCAGCAGCGTGGCCGCCGAACATGTGAACGCCGGGCAGACGAACTACGCGGCCAGCAAGGGGGCGATCAACGCCTTCACCCGAAGCCTGGCGGTGGAACTCGGCGGGCGGAACGTGACGGTGAACGCCGTCGCCCCCGGCTTCATCGAGACGGACATGAGCGAGGCGGTGCGGAACAAGGCCGGCGACATCATCAAGAAGATGATCCCGCTGAAGCGGCTCGGCAAGCCGGAAGACATCGCCAACGTGGTGCTGTTCCTATGCTCGCCGGCCGGGGCGTACATGACCGGCCAACTGCTGACCGTGGACGGCGGGCTGAGCCTCGGGGCGGCGGTGGCGTAACGACAACCGGGAGGGCGAGGCTCTCGCCGAGCCGTGCGGGGTTCGGCGGGAGCCACGCCCTCTCAAGAACTGACAAGAGTACCTCCCACGCGGCCCGACCGCGGAGCGATAGCGATATGACGCAGGAAGACATCTTCGGCAAAGTGAAGGCGGTGCTGGTGGACGCGCTGAGCGTGGACGACGACGAGGTCACCCCGCAGGCCCGCCTGCAGGCCGACCTCAACGCCGAGTCCATCGACTTCCTGGACATCGTGTTCCGGTTGGAGCGGGAGTTCGGGCTGAAGATCGACCGCAACGACCTGTTCCCGGAGTCCGTCTTCTCCGGCGACCCGAAGTTCGTGCAGAACGGCATGCTCACCCCGGACGGGATGGTCGAGTTGAAGAGCAAAATGCCCTACGCCGACATGACCACCTTCGAGGCGAACCCGAAGTTCGACCAGATCGGCGACCTGTTCACCGTCGATCTGATCACGCGATACGTCCACTCGCGGGTGGCGGCGAAGTGACCACCCTGTCATCGCCGCGATGACACGAACCCGAGAAGAACCGATGCGATGGGTGTGGATCGACCGGTTCACCGCTTTCGAACCGGGCCAGTCGGCGACGGCCGTGAAGTGCCTCAGCCACGCCGAGGACCACTTCGCCGAGCACTTCCCCGGCTTCCCGGTGATGCCCGCCGCGCTGATCCTCGAAGGGCTGGCCCAGACCGGCGGCATCCTCGTCGGTGAGGTGAACGAGTTCCGCGAGAAGGTGGTGCTGGCGAAGATCCCGTCGGCGAAGTTCCACCGGGACGCGGTGGCCGGCGAGATGCTCACCTACGCGGTGCGGATGCTCGACCTGAAGGCACAAGGGGCGGTGGTGGCCGGGCGGGTGACGTGCGGGGACGAGTTGGTCGCGGAGGCGGAGATCTTCTTCGCCCACCTCGACCAGAACCGCAGCCAACAGGCCTTCGGCGACCACAACTTCGTGTTCGGCGGGGAACTGCAATACCTGCTCGGCATGGCGAAACAGGCCACCAAACCCGCCGAACTGCCACCCGCGACGACGACGTGATTTTGGGAGGGCGAGGCTCCCGCCGAGCCGCGAAGTACTGACGGCTCGGCGGGAGCCTCGCCCTCCCAGCGAAGTACTGACGGCTCGGCGGGAGCCTCGCCCTCCCAGTACTGACGGCTCGGCGGGAGCCTCGCCCTCCCAACCTGTAACCCACTGGATTTCGTTCGATGCGACGGGCCGTGTTCACCGCGATGGGCGTCCTCACCCCGGTCGGGTGCGATCCGATGAGTTACCATCGGGCGCTGATCGCGGGCACGTCCGGGGTGCGCCGCATCCGCGCCTTCGACCCGTCACACCTGCCCTGTCAGATCGCCGGTGAGGTGGACGCCTTCGACGCCAAGACCTTCATCCCGTCTTCGATGAAGGAGACCCGCAAGTCTCTGAGGGTGATGGCCCGCGCCATTCAAATGGGGTTGTCCGCGGCCCAGCAGGCGATGACCGACGGCGGCCCGGCGAAGGGCACCATTGACCCGTTCCGCTTCGGCATCGAGTTCGGCTGCATCATGCTGGCCACCGAGATCGAAGACCTCGCCGCCGCCGGCAAACTGACCACCGACGGGAGCACCCTCCACCTCGACCACGCCAAGTGGGGGACCGACGGGTACAAGGCTATCCCGCCGCTGTGGCTGCTGAAGTACCTGCCGAACATGCCCGCCTGCCACGTCAGCATCACCTACGACGCGCAGGGGCCGAACAACACCATCACCACCACCGACGCCGCCAGCCTGCTCGCGCTGGGTGAGGCGTACCGGCTGCTGCAACGGGACGCCGCCGACTTCTTCCTCGTCGGCGGGTGCGACTCCAAGATCAACCCGCTGAGCCAGTCCCGCCACTCGCTCTTCGACCCCCTCTGCACGACGCACAACGACTCCCCCGACACCGCCGCCAAGCCCTACGACGCCAACCGCGACGGCTGGGTGTTCGGCGAAGGGGCGGCCGTGTTCGGGCTGGAAGACCTGACGTTCGCGCAGGCCCGCGGTGCCAAGATTTCCGCCGAGTTGTGCGGGTTCGCCTCCGGGTTTGATCGCGGCAAGAAAGGCCCGACGTTCGCCCAGGTCATTCGCAACGCCCTGAAGGACGCGAGGATTTCGCCCGCCGACATCGACCACGTGAACGCCGCCGCCGGCGGATCGGCGGAACTCGACGCCTGGGAGGCGCGGGCCATCGGGGACGTGTTCGGCACGGAAACGCCGGTCTTCGCCCCGCGCGGACACCTGGGCAACACCGGCACCGCGTCCGGGCTGATCGAACTGGCGGCGAGCATTCTGGCGCTGCGAACCGGCGAGTTGCCCGCCACCCGCAACCACACGGCCACCGCCGCCGACTGCCCGATTCGCGTGACGGCGGGGAATCCGACGCCGGTCACGAAGCCGTATGCCTTGAAGGTGACGCACACCGACCGCGGGCACTGCGTCGCCGCGGTGGTGAAGAAGTGGGAGGGGTAAGACGAAGACCTCACCCGGTTGCTGCGCAACCACCCTCTCCGTCCCGGAGAGGGTTGACGAGGTGGCTGGGTCTTTCGCGTTGCTGTTCGATTGGTTCGCAGCGTAGTCCTCTTGAACACCCCCTCTCCGGGACGGAGAGGGGGCCGGAGGGTGAGGTTCTTAAAACATGCGCCGACGGGTCGTCATTACTGGGATCGGCATGGTCACGCCCCTGGGCCTGACCGCCGCCGACACGTTCGCCGCGCTGCTCGAAGGGAAGAGCGGGGCCGGCCCGATCACGCACTTCCCGGCCGGCACTTACCCGACCAACTTCGCCTGCGAGGTGAAGGGCTTCGACATCGCTAACTACGTCCGCGACACGGCCCCGTACAAATCCAGCGGGCCGAACATCCGCTTCGCCGTGGCCGCCGCCCGGCAAGCCCTCGACGACGCCAACCTGCGGCCGCACAAGTTGGACCCCACCCGCATCGGCGTCTACTTGGGGGCGGGCGAGGGCGGGGACGACGTGACGGCACTCGTGGCGAGCGCCGCCGGGGCCGCCGACGAGTCCGGCTTCAAGGCCGACCACGGCAAATTCTGCGAGATCGCCCGCCGCCTGCACGACCCCCGGCGGGAGGAACTGGTTGAAATGCACCAGCCGTCGGCCTTCGTCGCCGACGAGTTCGACCTCGGCGGGCCGAACCTGACCACCCTGACCGCGTGCGCGGCCAGCGCCCAGGCCCTCGGCGAGGCACTCGAACTGATCCGCTATGGCGACGCCGACGTGATGGTCGCGGGCGGGTCGCACAGCATGATCCACACCCTCGGCGTCACCGGGTTCACGCTGCTCACGGCGCTGTCCCGCCGGTGTGATGCCCCCACCAAAGCGAGCCGGCCGTTCGACGCCACCCGCGACGGGTTCGTGCTGGGCGAAGGCGGCGGCATGGTCATCCTCGAAGAACTCGAACACGCCAGGAAGCGCGGGGCGACCATCTACGCCGAACTCACCGGCTACGGCACCACCGGCGACGCCTACCGCATGACCGACCCGCACCCGCAAGGCCGCGGCGCGGTGAAAGCGATGAAAGACGCCATTCGGAACGCCGGAATAACAGGTGCGGACATCGGTTACGTCAACGCCCACGGCACCAGCACCCCGGCCAACGACGAGTCCGAAACGGCCGCCATCAAGGGGTCGCTTGGCGAGGCCGCGTACCGCACGCCGGTGTCCAGCACGAAGAGCATGATGGGCCACCTGATCGCCGCCGGCGGAGTAGTAGAACTGATCGTCTCCGTGCTGGCCATGCGGGAAGGCGTGGTCCCGCCGACGATCAATTACGAACACCCGGACCCGCTGTGCGATCTGGACTACGTGCCGAATACCGCCCGCGAGGTCGCCGGCATTCGGCACGTGCTGAGCAACAGCTTCGGCTTCGGCGGCCAGAACATCACGCTGGTCGCGAGCAAGGTGTAGGACTCCCGCCTGCCGGTTTTTTCGCCGACGCCGATCCCGCCGACGGCGGACGAAAGGATTCCGGAAAATCGACTGGAAATTTGCAGTTCGCCGGCCCGCCGGTCGAACAAACTGATGATTCGTACTCACGAACTGACGGGGTGAACGTCGTGCCCGCGTGGATGTGGTGGACTCTCGGCTCCCTCCTCGCCTGCGGCGCGCTGCTGCTGCTCGCGCTCGTCGTCGCGTGCTTGTATTACCGCCGCAAGTACGTCGATAACGTCGCCCGCATTTTCGAGGAAAAGCCCCTTTTCATCATCCCGCGCGGCCAGCCGATCCCCGGTGCCGAGGACCTGACGTTTGCCGCCGACGGGGTGAGACTGCGCGGCTGCTACCTCCGCGGGCGCGGCCCCCGCCGGGGGGTGCTCCTGTTCGGCCTGGAGTTCGGCTCGAACCGGTGGAGTTGCGGGGCGTATTGCGAGCGGCTCCGCGACGCCGGGTACGACGTGTTCGCCTACGAACCTCGCAACCAGGGCGACAGCGAGAAAGACCCGAACTACGACCCGTTGCAGTGGGTGACGGATCGCGACCTCGCCGACGCCCGTGCCGCCGTCCGCTACTTGAAGTCCCGCCCGGACGCCGACCCCCGCGGCCTCGGCATCTTCGGCATCAGCAAGGGCGGCAGCCTCGGCCTGTTGCTCGCCGCCGAAGACGCGGCCATTCGCTGCGTCGCCACCGACGGGGCTTACGCGACGTACACCACTGTCGTCCCGTTCATGCGGCGGTTCGTCGCTATCTACTCGCCGCACAAGCGATTGCAACGGTGGCTGCCGGACGCCTTCTACGGGTTCATCGGCTGGTCGGGCATCCGCCGCGTGGCCGAGAAGCGGAAGGTGACGTTCCCGTGGCTCGAATCGGCGGCCAAGCGGGTGACGCAACCCGTGCTGATGATCCACGGCGGCGGCGACACCTACATCAAGCCGGAGATGGCCCGCACGGTGTTCCTGAAGTTGGCCACGCCGCTCGAAGACAAGGACTTCTGGCTGGTGTCCAAGGCCAAGCACAACCAGGCCCCGCACGTCGCGCCGGAGGAGTACCCCCGCCGGCTGGTGCAGTTCTTCGACACCTACCTCGGCGACATCCCGCACCCGTTCCGCCGCCCGCTGGTGACCGTGGACGAGGCCACCCCGGTGCCGACTTCGCGATCCGCCCCCGTGCCCGGCTCGTCCGTCGCCGCGAAGGAAGTCGCCCCCGCCCCGCGGTTCTTGGCGTGAGCGGTCTTGCCCGGCCCGTCACTTCCTCACCCCCGCACGGTGAGCACCGGGCACGGGGCGGTGCGGACGATCTTCTCGGCGACGCTGCCGAGGAAGAAGTGGGCCAGACCTGTGCGGCCGTGGGTGCCGATGACGATCAGGTCCGCCGCCATCTCCTTCGCCACCTCGACGATCTCGGTTTCCGCCGACCCCAGCCGGACCTCCGACTTCGGGTTCACCCGCGACACCGGGGCTTCGGCCAACCGCTCCGCCAGCGCGGCGCGGCCGTTGGCCAGCAACTCGCCGGCGTCAGACGACGCGATGGGCATGGGCATGGTCGCGTCGGGCATCATCGGCAGCACGTCCGGCACCGCGTACAACACAGTCAACTGGGCCGACAACTTCTCCGCCAACTCGGCCGCGTAAGCGAGGGCATGGTCGGCGCACGGGCTAAGATCGACTGGACAGAGGATTTTTCGGATGGCGATCATGGTCATGACTCCCGGAGAGTGGGACACAATTATTCTACCACCCGGCTCCCGCCGAACGCCACGAACGACTTTCCCACTTTTCTAACCCGATATTCCGGAATGAGTTGTGGCCGAAGTGGGGCGGGTTCCGGGCACCGACCTTGGCCCGAAATGAATCGGCGGGTAAAATGAGAGTCCAACGGGAACCCGTGGCCGCGTGGACATTATGCCACACGACCTCACGGCGGGGACCGTTCGGAAGGATCACAGCCATGGCGCGTCCCAGCGCCGAACCCCATCTCAACGGCCGTCACACGAGTACCCCTACGCGCACCCGACCGTCGGACGCCTTCCTCTCCGCCGTGCGGTCGGCGAGGCGAGTGGTGTTCGTGTCGCATGTGAACCCGGACCCGGACAGCCTCGGCAGCATGGCCGGCCTCGCGCACCTGACGACGACCGCCCTCGGCACCCCGACGGTGCTGACGCAGGACGGCGTCATCGGCCGCGCCGAGAACCGGACGATGATCGAGACCCTCGGCCTGGAGTTGGTCCCGACCGGGAAGGTCGAGTGCCGCCCCGGCGATGTGGTGGTGATGGTGGACAGCCAGCCGGGCACCGGGCGGCACACCTGCCCGTTCGCCGCCCACCCGACCGTCGTCGTCGATCACCACGTCACGCCGGGGAAACTGGCCGGGGTGGCCGTCACTGACATCCGCCCAGACCTCGGCGCGTGCTGCACGATGGTGGCGGAGTACCTGACCGAACAGCGGATGATCCCGCCGAAGGCACTGGCGACGGCCCTGTTCTACGGCATCGAGACGGAAGTCAGCGGGTACCCCCGCGAGGCCACCCCCGCCGACGACGACGCCCTGTCGCTGCTGTACCCGCTCGCCGACCACGACGCCCTCGCCCGCATCCGCAACGCCCCCCTGCCGGCGCGGCACCTGGAGGCGCTCTCCCTCGCCCTCAACACGGCGGTGCGGTGCGACAAACTGTTGTTCGCCTGGGTGAACCCGCTGCGGCAGCCGGATCAGGCGGCTGAGGTGGTGGATTTCCTCATCCGCACCGACGACATCCACTGGGCCATCTGCGGCGGGGTGTGCGGGGACAAGGTGATCCTGTCCGTGCGGGCGGCGATGGCGAACGCGAACGCCGGGGAACTCCTGCGGCGGGTGGTCGGTGACCTGGGCACCGCCGGCGGGCACCACCGCCGCGCGGGCGGGAGCGTGACGATCAACCCCGGCATCGACCTGGCCCTGCTCCGCGACGAGTTGTACACCCGCGTCCGCCGCGAGTTCCAACTGGCCGGCCCGACGGTGCCGTTCCTGGCCGCCGTGTGAGACCGGCGCGGCGCGGGTGAACCCGCCTCGCCGCTTCGCCCTCCATTCTCCCCATGTCCGACACGTTCCTGATTCCCGTGGGCACCCAGGTGGTACTGCGGTACGCGCACCCGATGCCGCACGCGCCGGAGCCGAAGCCGGCGGGCAGCGTCGGCGTGGTCGTGGACGCGCCGCAGTCGAACGACCGCGCGTACCTCGTGCGGTTCGTGGACGGGCAGGAGTTGACCGTCAAGTTCGGCGAACTGCTGGTCCGTAAGCGGGACGCGGCCGACGTGACCGTCACCCCCGGCCCGGACGTGAGCCGGTTCGTGGTGCTGCGGGTGGTCCTCGGCTCGCGGGCGTTCGGCCTGTCCACCGACTCGTCCGACGAGGACCGCCGTGGCGTGTACCTGCCGCCGGCCGACTGGCACTGGAGCCTCGTCAAGCCGCCGGAGCAGGTGGAGTCGTTCGCCCCCGGCGTCGAAGAGGTGGTGTGGGAACTGGAGAAGTTCCTCCGGCTGGCCCTGCAAGCGAACCCGAACATCCTGGAAGTCCTGTGGTCGCCGCTGGTGCGGCACGCCGACGGCGTCGGCACCGAACTGCGAGAGCTGCGAACCGCGTTCCTGTCGAAGCGGCTGTTTCAAACGTACTCCGGATATGTGTTGTCGCAGTTCCGCCTGATGCGGAAGGGGTTCGCGAAGTCCGGCACGTTCAAGGTGAAGCACGCCATGCACCTGCTGCGGCTGCTGCACAGCGGGACGCACGCCATGCGCGAGCGAGACATCCGCGTGGACGTGGCCGACCACCGCGAGGAACTGCTGGCCGTGCGGCGCGGCGAGCGGACCTTCGACGAGGTGGCCGCGCGGGCGCTACAACTGAACGCCGACTTCGAGGCCGCGTACTCGGCGACCGCGCTGCCGGAGAAGCCCGACTTCGATCGCGTGAACACCTTCCTGATCGCCGCCCGCCGACGGGCCAAGTCGGTCCGGCTCGCCGAGCCGGACGAAACCGCCGTCCGGCTCGGCAAGCCGGACCTACTCAACATTCCCCCATGACCCCGCCTCCCGCACTCGACTTCGCCGCGCTTCGCTCCTGGGGGGCGGCGGCCGTGCCGTCGGCGCTGTTCTGGACGGTCAGCGGGGCGCACCTGTACGGCTTCGAGTCGGTCGATTCCGACATCGACCTGCGGGGCTGCTACCGCGCGCCGCTGAGTGACCTGCTCGGCCTCCGCGCGCCGCCGGACACGGTGCAGCCGCAGGCCGAGGTGAACGGCACGCTGGTGGAAGCCGTGTCGCACGAGGTCGGCAAGTACCTTCGTCTGTTGGCCAAGAGTAACGGGTATGTCCTGGAGCAAATCCTGTCGCCGCTGGTGGTGGCCGGTGAGGACTTCCTCGGTGCATTGCGGCCGCTGGCGACGCGGTTCGTGACCCGCACCTGCTATCACCATTACCGCGGATTCCTCCGCACGCAGCGGAAGCTGTTCGACAAGGAGCAACCGAAGAAGGCGAAGACGCTGCTGTACGCCTACCGCGTGGCGTTCACCGGCATTCACCTGTTGCGGACGGGCGAGGTGCAACCGCACCTGCCGACGCTGAACGCGACCTTCGGGAAGGGGTATGTTCCGGAGTTGATCGCGCAGAAGCGGGCGGCGGAAGTGGGACCACTGGCGGGGATTGACGCGGCGTTCCACGCGGCCGAACTGGACGCGCTCGAAGCGGAGTTGGACGCGGCGTTCGAGGCGAGCACGCTCCCCGACGCCGGGCCGTTCGACGAGTTGAACGAGTTCCTCGTCGCCGCCCGCCTCGGCGACTGACACCGGCCCGTCACTCGCGGGGGCGGAGTTGGCGGAGCGCGTCCGCGGCGGCGAGGCGGAGCGCGTCCGCGGCGTCCCCGCCTGCGGTCGCTTGCAAGAACGTGAGGTACTCCGGGTCGCTGTACCCGAGTTGGGTCAGCGCCCGCACGCACTCGGTCCGCACTTGGGCCGCCGGGTCGGTCATCGCCGACCGCACCAGGACCGCCTTCACTTCCGGCCGCGCGGCGTACCGCATGTCGGCCAGGTTGCTCGCCGCCGTCATCCGCACCGACGGCCGCAGGGCCGTGTTGAGGTCATTCTCCATCGGCCGCATCTCGGCGCGGACCAGTTGCCCCAGGTAGTCGCCACCGTCCGCCCGCTCGACCACCACCGTCGGCACAGATTCCACCCGCGCCTCCGCCGCGAAGACGGGGGCTTCCGGCCGTGGCCCGACAGCGCGAGCGAAGCCGGGCGACGCGATCGGGGTTGGGGTCGGGACGAAACGGGGTGGCGGCTTCGGCGACTCGACCACCGGCAGCGCGGGCGGCAGCGTATCGGGAATCTTCGGACCGACGGCCACCGGCGGTCTGGCTGGCGGAGGCGGAGGGACCGGTTGAGTGACACGGGGTTGCGGTACGGCCGCGGGCGGGCGGGTCAGCGGTGGCGGGGGTGTGGGTGTGGGTGGCAACCGCGAGGGCGGCGGGACGACCAACTGGGGCACCGCGCGGGGGAGGAGTTTCTCCGCCGGCGGCAGCGTGCCGGCCGCGTCCCGCAGCGGTTGCGGCTTCGCGGCCGTGCCGGTCGAACTTTGGAACGAGGTCGGCCGCCCACCCAGCGACGACGGCATCTGCCCGCGAACGGTGATCCCGTCGTCATCGCCCGGCGGGTTCGGCGTCGGGGACGGGGGCGGGATCACTTTCCACCGGTCGTTCGGGCCGGCGGGCGCGGGCGGCACGCCCGGTCCGGGAATCACTTTCCACTGCGAGGGCGGAACGGCTACCGGCGACGGGATCGTCTTGAGACCCGGCGCGGGCGGCGCGGCCACGGGGGGAATCACGGGGGCCGCCGACGCAGGCGCGGGAGTCGCCACGGAAGGACTCGGCACGGGCACCGTCGGCGGGGCGGTGCGGATCGCCTGCCATTGCACCCCGCCTGTCTGAGCCGGCGTGGGTGTGGCTGTCGGCGGTGGCGGGACGGGGATTTGCGGTTCCGGGACGGGGACCGTGGCCGAAGCCGGCGGCATCGTCGCCACCGGCGGCGTGGGCACGGGCGGCGGCGGGAAGTGGCCCGGTCGCGGCGGATCGGCGGAAGGCGTTGCGGCTCCGGCGCGGGGCAACCGGTCGGCCATCTGGCCGGGCAGCGTGAACTGCTGGCCGGTGGCCTCGTCCCGAACGTCCACGAGGACATCGCCGTTGTCGAAGGTGGAGCGGTTCATCACCTTCAACTTCCGGTCAGGCTGGCCGGTCGTCCGCATGAGCAGCACGACGACATCTTCCGGCGCGGCCCCGCGGACCGCCGAGGCGGGGGTCGTCGGCGCGTTCGCCAGCGCCGCCGGCGACAGCGGTTGCGCCGCCGCCAGTCCGGTCCACCCGGCCGTCACCGCCGTCGCGTGCATGAGCCAACGGGTCATGGCAGTCGCCCCCGATCCGCGTCCTGGGCATTCGACTCTGTCGGTTGAATCGACAGGCGGGGCGGGTGCGGTTGAATGTGTTCCCGCGAATCGACGAACCCGTCTGGGGGAATCGGCGAGAATCGGTCGGGTGCGGGGTTTCGGCCGCCTTCGGCTCACGTCGCCACGAATTCCCGGTTCTTGAATCCGAATGGTGAATCCCGGCGAAACGTTTGATGACACGGGCACGGCGGTCAATCGCCGTCTCGTTAACCGTCCGTTCGCGGTCGCGGGAACGTTTCCCCGATGCGTGGCGGACAGCACACTGCTTCGAGTCCCCTCCATGAAGAAGATGCTTGCTCTGGCCGCCGTCCTGTTCGCCATTGCCCCCGCCACCCGCGCCGAAGACGAGAAGACGATCGCCGAGATCGCCGTCGGCAACGAGGACTTCAGCACCCTGGTCGCCGCTGCCAAGGCCGCCGGCCTGGTGGAAGCCCTGGGTGCCAAAGGGCCGATGACCGTGTTCGCCCCGACCAACGCCGCCTTCGAGAAGCTGGGCAAGGAGACCCTCGACAAGGTGCTGGCCGACAAGGCGCTGCTCACCAAGATCCTGAAGGCTCACATCGTCAAGGGCAGCGTGATGGCCGCCGACGTGGTGAAGCTGGACGGCAAGAAGGTGAACGGGTTCACCATCAAGATCGACGGCGACAAGGTGATGATCGGGACCGCCACCGTCGTGAAGGCCGACATCAAGGCCAGCAACGGCGTCGTTCACGTCATCGACACCGTCCTGGTGCCGGGCAAGTAACTGACTGACCGGATGAAGTGAACCAACGTCGCCACCGATCCGCGAGGGTCGGTGGCGGTTTCATTGTTATATTTTTCTTCGCCAAACCTTTACGCCAGACGGTGCGGGAACAGGGTGCGGAGGTCGGAATCGTACACCGCGAAGCAGCCGTTGAACACCGGCGCGACCGTCACGAGGTAGCGGTGATCCGGGTCGAACGCGAGCGGCCCGTCGCCGGCCCACGGGAGAGGGCCGGCCTGGGTGCCGGCGAGCCAGCTGTGGAAGTGGCCAGTAAACAGCGCATGATGTGGGACGGCGGCGAAGCTGCGAGCCAACTTCTCGGCGGTGTCCGGCGGCCCGTCGAAGTACCACAACGCGGCGACGTCTTCGGTGTTCAGCCACGGTTCGACGTGGGTGAAGTGACAATCGGCGAGAGACAGCCGCGGCTGCCAGGTGGCGAAGTACGCCAGCGCGTCGGGGTCCGGTTCGTCCAACTCGGCCAGCGGCACGTCCCGGCACAACCCGAAGTCGTGATTCCCCCACACCCCGACCGCGTCGGCGGCGTGGAGCAGCTTGGCGACCTCCCACGCGCGGTTGTACGGGCCGTGGAAGTCCGTGCTGTCGCCGAGGCAGACGAGGGCGTCGAGGCCCTCCCCGCGCAGCACCGCCAGCGCCGCCGTCAGGCGGTCCACGTCGTCGTGGATGTCGGTAACGAGGCCGATCCGCACGGCTACTCCTTTCCCCAGTAGGGGTTGCGGTCGCGGAGGCCCTGCGGGGCGATCCGCTCCGACGGCCGATCCGTGTCGGCGAGTCCGAACGCCACGCCGAGCAGCGACCGGCCGGGGCGGTCGCCGGGGGTGAATGTACTCCGCCCCCAGTGGTCGCCGACGCCGGCGACATCAAACCCGGTGAACGTCTTTCGCCCCGTGTCCCACCGCAACTGCCCGCGCAACTTCACCTCGTAGCCGCGATCCGCCTTGGCCAGGTCCGCGTCGGAAGCCATCGTCGCCGCGCCGTCCAACCGCAGGTCCACCGACTCCGCGTCCGCCTTCACGACGGTCAGCGTCATGTCGTTCTTACGCACCTGGTCTTTCTTCCAAAAGGCCGGCTCGCCGCGGGTGTTGTCGGCGAGATGGAAGCGGGCGATCCGCTCGGCCACCGCCGCCGGGACCGGGTAGCGAAACCCGACTTCGACCTTCGCCGGGGCGAGCGCCTGCACTTCGTCCTTTGTCAGCCAGACGAAGTCGCGGGAGGCCCGGTCCCCGCCGGTGAACTCGCAGGTGCCCTTGGCGAAGGCGTCGCCTTTGCGGTCGAGGATGCGGGCGTTGGCGCGCAGCACCAGCGCGCCGGCCGGCAATTGCCGCGTGTAGTTGGGGTCCAGCTTGCCGTGCGGCGGCACCGTGACCGCGCCGGGTTTGGTCCGCGCCGCCGGCAACTTCTTGAACTTGGCCAGCGCGTCGGCGAACACCTGCTTCATCACGGCCGCGTCTTGTCCGGCGTTCTTGAACCCGAGCAACTCGCCGTCGGCGGTGAAGACGTAGATGCCCTGCCGGGTGCCGTCGCGGTCCTTGCGGGGGCCTTGCACCGCCACCTTGTGGAAGAACTCGCCCTCGTCGTCCCGGCGGCGGCGGGTGTACCAGTCGTCGGTGCACACGGGCACGAAGGAAGTTTCGCACAGCTTGATGACTTCGGGGTCGGCGAAAGTGGACACACGGCCCACGACGACGTTGTTTCAGCCACAGCCGAGCGGGTGCCCGTCCATCTCCCACAGCAGGATCGGCTTGCCCTCTTTGGCCGCCTTCAAGCGGGCGTCCCAGATGCTGGTGCGCCACGGGATTTTGTCGAAGTCGTCCTCGCCGGCGGCGGGGCGGACGGCTGTCAGTAACTTGTCGAACTCGGCGGCCGACAGTTGCTCGACCACCGGGGCCGGCTGGCTCTGGCAGAAGCCGGAGCCGACCACCGCGACCGCGACGACGGCACCGAGGCCGGCGAACTGGAACCACTTGCGCATGGGGCACCTGGGAGAGAGGACTGGGGATTATGGTACACGCCGCCGCTGCCGGGCGAAACGCGGCATTGAGTGGATCGCGCGAAGGTGCGAAAAAATACGGAGGCAAACTGTTGACAGCGGGAAAGCGGCTGGCTAGCGTCAGTTCGTCAGTTCCGGTTCGGAAGGTCCGAGGGAGGGTAAACCGATGACCCGCGTCATCACCATCGCCGTGCTGTTGCTGATCGCCAGTGGCCCCGCCGCCGCGCAACCGCCGCAACCCGGCCCGAACTCGGACGCCAAGGTCGCCGCCCTGCTCGCCGCCTGGGAGAAGAAGCGGAACGAACTACCGGTGTTGCGGTACACCTACACGCAGAAACAATACTGGCCGCCGGAATTTTCGGATTCGCCGACGGGGACTACGAGTACGGAGGATCGCGAGTTGACGGTCGATTGGAAGACGGGGCGGTATCGGCTGGTCAAAACCGCAACTGGGACCGACGCGACTAAGCTGGAGTTAAACACCCAGGTTTTCGACGGCAAGACGATGAAGGCCACAACGACATTATTGACGAAAAATCGCCAACCTGTCCCGGGATCGGATAAAGGCTATTTGAACGAAGGGCATCTTCCTTCACTGGGCGCGAACGAAGCCACATATTATTTGCCATACATCTCGGTGGGGTTGCTGGTCAACACTGGGGCCGGCGGGTCGTTCTCGGAAAAACTGTACCCCCCCTCTCCGGAAGGGATGTTGTATTATTCACGCCCCGAACGTCGCAAAGGTGTGGTGTGCGACATTTACGCGACATACCCCAGAGGCGCGAAGGGTGCTGAGCAGTATTGTGAACTCGCAGTCGATCCGGCGCGCGAACAGTGTGTTCACGACTTTTCGACCTTCGTCGGCAAGTCACCCGGTCTCGTGTTTAAGTTTGAATACTTGAGACAGGCCACTCTACTCCTCCCATCGCGGTGGACGTTCGCGTCCTACTCCGGTGGCCGATTGGTCACGTCGCTGAAGTCCGACGTTCGTGTCGAAGTGCTGGGTGAGGTCGCCGATTCGACATTTGAACTAACGTTTCCTGACGGCCTAGCGGTTTCCGTCGTTCATGTCCCCAAAACGAAAGGAATGCGTGCTTCGACGACGACGACGAAAGCAGTGGTGAAAGACGGTGCCCTTGTCAGTCAACTGGAAACGAAGAAAATCGACGGGAAACGCTATCGCTGGATGATGGGTCTCGGCCTTGCGATCATGTGCCTTGTAACTTGGGCTGCTCTTCGCTGGCGTCGGCGGACAACCTTCAAGAGGGGAGTGGCATGAACAAGTGCGTCTGGGGCACGGTCCTGTTGGTGGCGGGGAACGTCGTTACCGTCTCCACGACGGCCCCGAAAGCCGGCGTTCGCACCGGCGAAATCACGATCACCACCCGTACCAGCGGTGCGGCCG
>JBBRUO010000071.1:0-15535 GCA_038247725.1 Gemmatales bacterium | reverse complement strand
GCGACCGTGTTCGTCGAACTGGACAAGTTGTTCCAGTCGCTGATGAAGTTGACCCCGTCGAGCATTAAGCTGGCGACCGGGCGGGTCGTCAACGGCCCTCGCTACACCTTCGACCCGGCCCGCACCGGTGTGCTGATCGACACCGGCGCGGGGCTGGTGTTCGCCAAGCGGGACGGGTCGCCGGCGGTGCAGCTGACGAAGGAGAGAGTCCACGAATTCGCCACGTTCTCGCCGGACGGCTCGCGGGTGGCGTTCGTCCGCGACGGCAACCTGTACACCGTCGCGGTGAAAGACGCGATCACCAAGCAACTGACCACCGACGGCGGCAAGAACGACACCCTCAACGGCCGCGCCGACTGGGTGTACGAGGAGGAAATCTTCAGCCGCAACGGCCGCGCCTTCTGGTGGAGTCCGGACGGGAAGCGGCTGGCCTTCCTCCGGTTCGACGACACGAAAGTGCCGAAGTTCAACATCACCGACACTGCCACCGTGCGGGGGAAACTCGAACTCATCGCCTACCCGAAGCCGGGTGACCCGAACCCGCTGGCGACGGTCGGCGTGGTGCCCGCCGACGGCACCGCCCCGCCGACGTTCCTGAACCTGGACGGGTACAAGCCGGAGGACACGCTGTTCGCCCGCGTCGGCTGGGTGCCGGGCGAGAAGCCGACGCCCTTCGCTTACGTCCAGAATCGCGTGCAAACCAAGCTCGATTTCGTGACGTGGCCCGCCGGCAAGCCGACGGTGCTGTTCGCCGAGAAGTCGCCCGCGTGGGTGGAAGACCTGGGCGAGCCGACGTTCCTGCGGGACGGGTCGTTCCTCATCCTGAGCGAGCGGAGCGGGTGGAAGCACATTTACCGGTACGCGGCGGACGGCAAGCTGATCGGCGCGGTGACGGACGGGAAGTGGGAGGTGAAGGGGATCGAACGGGTGGACCAGGACAGCGGGGACGTGTACTTCACCGCCGCGAAGGTGCGGTCCACCGCGACGCACCTGTGCCTCGTCACGCTCGGCCGGCCGGACGTGCAGGTGATCTCGGCGGAGGAGCCGACGCACCGCATCGAGATGGCCCCGAAAGGCCCGCTGTACGTGGACCGCTTCGGCGACGACGCCACCCCGACCGTTGCCGTGCTGCGGCGGTTGTACACGAAAGTGGTCCGCGTGCTGGACACCAACCCCACTTACTCCCGCGACCGGCACGTTTACGGCCGGTACGAGCGGACCACCATCAAGACGCCGGACGGGTTCGAGATGGAGGCGGCGATCACCTACCCGCCGGACTTCCACGAGTACAACCGCTACCCGGTGTGGGTGCTGACCTACGCCGGGCCGCACGCGCCGACCATCCGCGACGGGTGGAGCAGCCGCACGTTCGAGCAAGTCCTCGCCGCCAGCGGGGTGGTGGTGCTGCGGGTGGACCCCCGCGCGGCCAGCGGCAAAGGGGCGGAATCGGCGTGGACCAGCTACAAGAAACTGGGCATTCAGGAGCTGACGGACCTGGAAACCGCCGTCGATTGGATCTGCCAGAACAAGTGGGCGGACCCGGCGCGGGTGGGGCTGAGCGGCCACAGCTTCGGCGGGTACATCACCGCCTACGCGCTGACGCACAGCAAGAAGTTCTCGGCCGGAGTCGCCGGCGCGCCGGTCACCGACTGGCGGCTGTACGACACCATCTACACCGAGCGGTACATGGGGCTGCCGGCCGAGAACAAGGAGAACTACGACAAGACGTCGGTGGTGAAGGCGGCGAAGAACCTGCACGGCAAGTTGCTCATCGTCCACGGGCTGATCGACGACAACGTCCACGCGCAGAACAGCCTGCAACTGATCGACGCGCTGCAGAAGGCGGACAAGGAGTTCGAGGTGATGGTGTACCCGTCGTCCCGCCACGGCATCGGCGGCAGCCACTACCCGAAGACGCAACTGCGGTTCATCAAGAAGGTGTTCGGGCTGACGGAGTGACGCCGAGGGCGACGGCTCAGCCCGCGGCCGCCCGCAAGTGCCGGACGAACTCCGCCGCCAGCGCGGACCGCATCCGCCCCTTCGACCACACCGCCCCGATTGACCGTCGGGGCGGGTCGTCGTTCAGGGTCCGGAACGTCACGCCGGCCGCCTTCGCCGCCGCCATCGCCGGGACGAACGACACCCCATGCCCCAGCCGCACCAGTTCCAACAGCGTCGTCAGTTGGTGGATCCGCGCCGTGACCAGCGGGGCCAGCCGGTGCCGGGTGCAGAAGCCGAGAAGCTCACCGGTGAGGCAGTGGGCGTCGTGCAGCAGCACGAACGGCTCGTCGGCGAGGTCCGTCATCGACACCACCTTGGCCCGCGCCAGCCGGTGCCCGGTCGGGACGGCGAGCAGCAACTCCTCGTCGAACAGCGGTTCGACGGCCAGCGACTCGTCGGCGACGGGGATCGCCACCACGGCCACGTCGAGTTGGCCGTCGGCGAGGTGCCGCCGGACTTCCGCCGTCGTCAATTCCATCACCTCCAGCCGCGCCTTGGGGAACGCGGCGGTGAACGCCGTCAGCACGCCGGGCAGCAGGTACGGGGCGACGGTCGGGATGGCGGCGACGGCCAGCCGACCGGCGTCGGGGTCCACCGCCATCGCCGCCTTCGCCTCGTCCAACTGCCGCAAGATCGGCTCCACTTTGTCACGGAACAACAGCCCGGCGTCGGTCAGCCGCACCCCCCGCGCGAGCCGCTCGAACAGGGCGCGGCCGAGTTCGTGTTCGAGCCGCGCGACCTGCCCGCTGACGGCCGGCTGCGTCTGATGCAGTGCCTCCGCGGCGCGGGTGACGCTGCCCAGTTCGGCGACTTTCAGGAAGGCGCGGAGGTGGGTGAGGGTGAGGTCCATACCGCCAGTTTATGCGACATATCGGCGACCGCGATGACAGATTCCGCCGGCGACCGGTAAGGTAGTAGGGGCCACTGGGCAACCAGACCGGCCACGCCGAACCTCTTCCGCACGACATTTGGAGAGACCATGACCAAACGGACGCACTCCGCCAACTTTCTCGCGAGCTGCGCGGTGATCGGCACCGCCGCGCTGCTCCTCGCCCAGGACCCGCCGGCCACCAAACCGGTTCCCGCGGCCGCGCCGGACATCTCCAAGTGCCCGGTGTTGGGCGGGCAGGCCGCGGCCCAGAACCCGGCCGGGCAGCCGGCCGGCCCCACGACGACCGGCGACCCGAAGCCGATGGCCGCGCCGTACGGGGAAAAAGACTGGTGGCCGAACAAGTTGAACCTGGAGATCCTCCGCCCGAACACGGCCAACAGCGATCCGATGGGCGCGGGCTTCGACTACGCCGCGGAGTTCAAGACGCTGAACCTGGACGAGGTGAAGAAGGACATCAAGAAAGTGATGACCACCTCGCAAGACTGGTGGCCGGCCGACTACGGCACCTACGCCGGGCTGTTCATCCGGATGGCGTGGCACAGCGCGGGCACGTACCGCGTGACCGACGGCCGCGGTGGCGCGGCGTCCGGCATCATCCGCCTCGCGCCCGTCGGCAGTTGGCCGGACAACGCGAACGTCGATAAGGGTCGCCGGCTGTTGTGGCCCGTCAAGAAGAAGTACGGGCGGAAGCTGTCGTGGGCCGACCTGATGATCCTCGCCGGCAACTGCGCTTACGAATCGGCGGGGCTGACGATGTTCGGCTACGCGGGCGGCCGCACCGACGCCTGGGAGCCGGACTCGGCCATCTACTGGGGGCCGGAAATCAAGTGGCTGGACGACAAGCGGCACTCCGGCGACCGGAAGCTGGAGAAGCCGCTCGGGGCCACCCAGATGGGCCTCATCTACGTCAACCCGGAAGGGCCGAACGGCAAGCCGGACCCGCTCGCCGCCGCCCGCGACACCCGCACCGCGTTCGGCCGCATGGCGATGAACGACGAGGAGACGGTCGCCCTGATCGCCGGCGGACACACCTTGGGTAAGGCGCACGGGGCCGCCGATCCGGGCAAGAACGTCGGCCCGGAGCCGGCCGCCGCCGGCCTCGAGCAACTCGGCCTCGGCTGGAAGAACGCCTTCGGCAAGGGGAACGCCGGTGACACCATCACCAGCGGCCTGGAAGGGGCGTGGACCTCGACCCCCGCGAAGTGGTCCACCGGGTACTTCGACAACCTGTTCGCGTACGAGTGGAAGCTGGTCAAGGGGCCGGGCGGGGCGTGGCAGTGGACCCCCACCGACGACAAGGCGAACGGCACCGTGCCGGACGCGCACGACCCGAAGAAGGCGCACGCCCCGATGATGTTCACGACCGACATCGCCCTCAAGATGGACCCCGCCTACGCGAAGATTTCCAAGCGATTCCACGACAACCCGAAGGAGTTCGAGGCGGCCTTCGCCAAGGCGTGGTACAAACTGACGCACCGCGACATGGGGCCGGTGTCGCGGCTCCTCGGGCCGGAAGTGGCCCCGCCACAGGTGTGGCAAGACCCCGTCCCGTCGGTCGATCACAAGCTGATCGACGACAAGGACATCGCCGCCCTGAAGGCGAAGCTGCTCGAATCGGGGCTGGGCACGTCCCAACTGGTGGCGACGGCGTGGGCGTCCGCGTCCACGTTCCGCGGCAGCGACAAGCGGGGCGGGGCCAACGGCGCGCGGATCCGCCTCGCCCCGCAGAAAGACTGGAAGGTGAACCAGCCGGACGAACTGGCCAAGGTGCTGAAGATCTACGAGAAGGTCCAGGCCGACTTCAATAAGGCCCAGGACGGCGGGAAGAAGGTGTCCGTCGCGGACCTGATCGTCCTCGGCGGGTGCGCGGCCGTGGAAAAAGCGGCGAAAGCCGCCGGGCACGACATCACCGTGCCGTTCGCCGCGGGTCGCACCGACGCC
Source organism: Gemmatales bacterium (assembly GCA_038247725.1). Taxonomy (GTDB): domain Bacteria; phylum Planctomycetota; class Planctomycetia; order Gemmatales; family Gemmataceae; genus JALHQU01. The sequence goes on along the minus strand of JBBRUO010000071.1, from coordinate 10,701 downwards.
ACGCAGGAGCAAACCGACATCGAGTCGATGGCGTTCCTCGAGCTGACATCGGACGGCTTCCGCAACTTCTTCAGCCGCGAGCAGACCCGCCCGGTGGAGCAGGACTTCGTCTACCGGGCGAACCAACTGACGCTGACGGTCCCGGAAATGACCGTCCTCGTCGGCGGCATCCGGGTGCTGAACGCCAACGCCGGGAACTCCCAACTGGGCGTGTTCACCAAGCGGTCGGGGACGCTGACCAACGACTTCTTCGTGAACCTGCTGGACATGGACACGGAGTGGAAGACGTCCGCGGTGTGCGAGCACTTCTACGACGGGCGGGACGCCAAGACGGGCCAGGCCAAATGGACCGCCAGCGGCGTCGATCTGGTGTTCGCCTCGAACGCGCAGTTGCGGGCCGTCGCGGAGGTGTACGGGTGCGACGACGGGAAGGAGAAGTTCGTCCGCGACTTCGTCGCCGCGTGGAACAAGGTGATGAACCTGGACCGCTTCGACCTCGACGCGGCGACGCGGAGCGGGGCCAAGGCGGCCGCCCGCTAACCCGCCGGCGTGGGTGCCGGCGCTCCGCCCAGGTGCGCCGGCTACTTCCCCGACATGTGAATCTGATGGACGCCGGCCCCCTTGGCGGCGTCGTGAACTTTGGCCTCGTCTTCCCAGTACACGTCGTCGGTCACGCTCAGGTACATCTCCCGCTTGCCGGTCAGCCGCATCACGTCCCGGATCGACTCCGCGAGTTTCGCCGGGTCCACGGCGGTGCCGTCGAGTTGCACCACCACCCGCTCGCCGTCGGTGGACACCTTCACCCGGAACACGCGGTCTTCGAGCGGGTTCCGGTCGGGCCGCGGCGGGGCCGCTTTCTCCTCCGGCGGCGCGGGCGGGAGGGTGATCACGCGGCGGAGGGTGGCGTAACTCGTGGTCAGGATGAAGAAGATGAGCAGCACCAGCGACACGTCGATGAGCGGGTTCATGTCCAGCCGGGTCTCGTCCTCCGGCTCCTTCGGCGGCGGCCCCATCTCGGCCACGGCGTCGGCGAACGTCGGGTGATCCTCGATGGCTTGCCAGTCGGCGTCGGCCGGCCCCTTCACCTCGTCCGACGGCTCCCAATCGCCGTCGCGCAACCCTTCCAGCACCTTCTCCGGCGCGGACAGCCGCACCGTCTCCGGGATGCCCTCGAAGCGGATTTGCCACGGCTGAGAAGGGGAAGGGATCATGAGGTGTTCTGGAGACGGGTTTGAGGAGGTCCGGTTCGTCGAACCGGACACCCTTGGGCGAGTCCGTCTCGGCGAGACGGACCTACTTTTACGCGGGCCAGTTGCCGGTCGCCCACATGCGATTCAGCACGGGTGCGAGAATCGCCTCGACGCCGGCGAGCCACTCCGGGTCGGGCGGGGTCGTCAGGGCCGCCCGGTTCGCGTCCCACTCCGCGACGGTGGCCGCGCCGGTGATGGTACTCGGAATCCGCGACTCGGCGAGGCAGAACTGCATTCCCAGCGCGGCGATGTCCGCGCCGCGGTCGGCGCACCACGTCGCGGCGGCGCGGCACGCGGCCTTCACCTCGTCACCGGCGGGGTGCCACGGCTGCGGCCCGTGGTTCGTCAGAAGCCCCATCCCCAATGGGCTAGCGTTCAGCACCCCGACGCCGTGCGCTTCCGCGACCGGCATCAGGTCGGTGACGAGTTGGCGGTTCTGCAAGTTGAAGTGGCAGTACGAGATGACCACATCCAGGTCGCACTTCTCGATGACCTTGGCCAACAACCCGAGCGGGAGGCACGACATGCCGACGAATCGCGCCTTGCCCTCGGCCTTCAATCGGTGCAGCACCTCGGCCGTTTCTGTGAACACGCGGTCGAAGTCGTCGGCGAACTCGATGTCGTGGGCGAGGAGGATTTCGACGCGGTCCGTCTTCAGCCGCTTCAGCGACCCTTCCAGGCAGGCCCTCATTCCGGCGGCGGAGAAGTCGAACTCGGCGCGGTCCAGCCGCCCGGCCTTGGTGCAGATGGCCACCTTCTCGCGCCACCCGCCCGCCAGCACTTCACCGAGCAGCCGTTCCGACTCGCCCCGGCCGTAGAAGGCGGACGTGTCGATGAGGTTGACCCCGGCGTCGATGGCGGCGTGGACCACCCGCCGGGCCTGTCCGATGTCGAGCGGGCCGTACTGCTGCCCGAGCTGCGCCCCGCCGAGCGTCAGCGGGGAGACGGCGAGACCGGTGCGTCCGAGGGGGCGGGGGGTCATTGGGAAGACTCAAGTGGCGGCGGTGTCAATCGTCTTTCTCCTTGTCCACCATCACCGGCGGCTTGTACTCCTGCCACTTCAGGCCGAGGGACACCACCCGGTACTGTTTGGCCATCACCGCCCACGGGGTGCCCTTGTGCTTCTCGATCAGTTCGGTGAACGACTCCTTGGCCTCGGCGGCCATGTCCTTGATGTCCCGCTTGCTCTCCATCTTTTCGACGGACACCAGTTGCAGGCCGAGGGCCTTGTCGAACTCGGGGAGCGACTCGGTGAGGATGCGGCCGAGGATCAGGTTGTACTCGTTCACGAACGCCTGCCGCGCCCGCGTCTGGGCGTAGGCGTACAGGTACATGGCCTGCCAGTACTTGGACTTCTCGTTGGGGAGGTCTTTCTCGGCCTCCTTCAACAGGTCGGCCATCTCGCCCAAATCGAGGTCGAGAATGGCCGCCGGCTTCTGCTTCTCCTTGATCTCGGCCTTCACGGCGTCGTTGGCCTCGCCGATGAAGCGGGTCTGCACGCTGGTGCCCTTGTCCTTCGACCACTTCTCGCGGATCAGCATCAGGGCCTTGGCGGCGGCCGCGCGGACGGGGAACTGGTCGCCCGCCGCCGCCGCCTCATCCAGGGTCATGTCGGTCTTGTAGTCGGCCAGGGCGTTGGCTGGGAAGAACACCACGTCGGCGATGGACTCGCCCGCCCAGGCGTTCTCGCGGCTGTCCTCGTCGAGCTTGATCGGGGCCAGCGTGAGGGCGTCGAACACCGCCCGCACCTCTTTCACGTCCGCCCCCTTGGGCGGGTCCACGAAGGCGACCCGCTCCGGCGGCTTCTCGTCCGTCGCGGCCACCGCCTCGGCCGGTTCGCCGGGCGTGAACTTGAGCGTCTGCGCCTTCGCCCCGAACCGCTCGGTGATTTTTTTCTGGGCGGTGGCCACCCACTCGGCCACCGGGATCGGGTCGTTCGGTTCGTCCGGGGAAGGGACATCGCGGCCGGCCTTCAAGGCGTTCCGCAGGGCGTGCAGGAACACGCTGCCGGGCGGGGTGAGGCGATCCGGGGCGCGGCGGAACTCGCGGGCCGTCTGGCCTTCCGAGCAGGCGGTCACCACCTCAACCCCCGCCGGCGGGGCGTGCAACAGGTCTTGGAGTTCTTTGCTCATCGGCTCGCTGCCGGGGCGGACGGCGTCCCCGTCCTCGTTCAGCCGACACACGTCGAACAGCACCACCGTCTGCTGGGCCGGGCAGTCGCGCACGATCTTCCAGAAGTCGGCCAGCGGGATCAGCCCGCCGCCTTCGACCTCCTGCATGTCGCCGTCGGCCGGCACCAGGTACGCCTTCCCGTCCTGGGCGAAGGCGTGCCCGCCGAAGTAGATGACGGCCCGGTCCTGCGGCCGGCACGTCGCGCAGAAGTCGGTCAGCGTCTGTTCGGCGATGGTCTTCAGCATCGGGCGGGTGGCGGCGTACATCGGATCGACGTTCCCGCTGCCGTCCGTGAGGATGTATAGTTGGTTGTTATCCCGGTCGGCCGGCACCTTCAGCAGCGAGGCGATCCGGCGGGCGACGACGGACAACTCGGACTGCGCCACCGGCTCCTGCTTCGCCGTCGGCGGGGTACTCATCGTCACCCCGTCGGTCAGCGGATTGCAGTAGAGGTACTTGGTCGAACTGAGGAACAGCATCCGGCGGGCGAAGGTCGGGTTGGCGGTGAGGGTCGGCTTGTTGGCCGGGCTGGCACCGGGTCCCGGTTCGCCTTTCTCTTTGTCTTTGTCCTTCGGTTTGGCGTTCATGCCCAGCGCGGTGGAGACGGCGTCCCACTTCCAGGCGAGGGCACCGCCGCCTCCGGCCAGCAACGCGAAGAAGAATCCGAGGACGATCCACTTACTCGCGCCGGACGACTTCTTGTACCGGCGTTTGTGGGTCGGTCGGCGATCCTCGTCGTCGCGGCCGAACCGTCGCGACTCGTCTTCGGCCGGCGCGTCTTGGAACCCTCCGGTGAAGGGGTCGCCGGCCGCCGGGGGCGGGGCGTAAGCCGGGGGCGGGGAGTAAGCAGGCGGCGGGCCGTACCCCGGCGGCGGGGCATACGGGTAGCCGGGAGGCGGAGCATACGGGTAGCCGGGCGGCGGGCCGTACCCCGGTGGCGGGGCATACGGGTAGCCGGGAGGCACTCCGGGATACCCCTGTGGGACAGCCGGATAGCCGGCGGGCGGCACGGGGTAGCCGGGGGGCGCGGCGGCCGGTGGTTGAGCCACGGTCGGCGGCGGGCCGAGGAGCGTCTGCTCCAGCGGGCTCGGGTGTGCCGGAAGCGTCGGCTCGGCCGCCCGCCCGGCCGGTGCGGGGGCCGACCCCGATGCCGTCGCCCGGACCACCGCTCCGCACTTCTTGCACTTCACCGCTTTGTCCGCCCATTCCGAAGGAATGCGGAGTTTCGTCGTACAACCGGGGCAAACGGCCAGGACCGTGGGCGTGGACATCGCGTACGTCTCCGGAAGGACGAACCGGCAGGTGTTCCAGTTAGACCCATTGTAGTACCGAGAGTTCCGCCGTGCGATGCGAGCTTCGCTGGCCAAAAGTGTGCGCCGAGCGGAATACCACCGGCGATTGGGCTGTCGTCGGCCCGGCCGGTCATCGCTTGGCGAAGCGCCGGGAACCCAGTTATGATATTTCAATCGCCGCAGGGGTGCGAGACCGCTTTGACTTGCTCATTCCTGAGGTGACCGTGAAGTTCCTCCCCTTCGTCGCGCTCGCGGTCATCGTCGCGCCGGCCGCCGCCGCCGACTCCCCCCACTGGCGCGGGCCGACGCGCGACGGGCGTGTCGCCGAACCGTCGGGGTGGGACGGCAAGACGTGGCCGCTCGAGGTCGCGTGGAAGGCGGACGTCGGCGAGGGCAACTCGTCCCCCGTCGTCGTCGGCGACACCGTGTACCTGATGGGCTACCGCGACAAGACGGACACGGTCTTCGCCCTGAACGCGGCCACCGGCCAGGCGCGGTGGAAGCAGTCGTACCCCGCGCCGAAGTACGGGCGGAACGCGGTCGGCGACGAGAGCTTCTACAGCGGGCCGTCGTCCACCCCGGAGTACGACCCGGCGACGAAGCTGCTGTACACGCTCGGGTGCGACGGCGAGTTGCGGGGCTGGGACACCGCCGCCGAAGGGAAACTGGTGTGGAAGGTGTCGCTGTACGACACCTTCCAGATCCCCCGCCGGCCGAAAGTGACCGGCAGCCAACAGCGTGACTACGGCTTCACCTCGTCCCCGCTGGTGATGGGGGACAGGCTGATTGTCGAAGTCGGCGCGAAGGAAGGGACGCTGATCGCCTTCGACAAGAAGACGGGGAAGGTGGCATGGAAGTCGGCCGCGAACGACCCGCCCGGCCACAACGGCGGGCCGCTGCCGATGACGGTGGCGGACGTGCCGTGCGTGGCGGTGCTGCACCACTTCGGGCTGTTGGTGGTCCGCACCGACGGCGACGACGCCGGGAAGACGGTGGCGGCGTGGCCGTGGGAGACAGCGTTTTCCAACAACATCGCGTCCCCGACCGTCGTGGGCGATCAAATCCTCCTCACGTCGAACTACAACAAGAAGAAAGTGATCCGCCTGTCGGTCGGGCTGACCGGGGCGAAGAAAGTGTGGGAGCAACCGTACTCGTCGAAGGTGTGTTCGCCGGTGGTCCACGACGGCCGGGTGTACTGGGCGTGGGCCAAGCTTTACTGCCTGGACTGGGAGACGGGGAAACTGCTGTGGGACAAACCCGGCTTCACCGACCCCGGCTCGTGCCTGATGACGGCCGATCACCGTCTTGTCGTGTACTCCGGCAAGGGGCGACTGTCGCTGCACGATGTCTCGGCGAAGGGCGCGACACTCGCCACGCACACCGCCCACGCCACCGAGTTCGCCTGGCCGCACGTCGTACTGAGCGGCGGCCGGTACTACTGCCGGGACCGCGGCGGCCGCGTGGTCGCCCTGGCCGCGGGCAACTGAGACAGCCCGTCGCCCGCGACGTCGGGTATCATCAATCCCACCGCCTTCTGTCCTCTCAATCCGGTGTCGTCATGCATCCGCTTACCGATCACCACCGCCAACTCACCCGCCGGGCGCTGTTCGGCCGCGCCGCCACCGGCGTCGGGACCGCCGCCCTCGCCTCCCTGCTCGCGGGGGACGGACTGGCGCAGGACGACCCGAAGCGGGTCGGCGGGCTGCCCGGCATTCCGCACGTCGCGCCGAAGGCGAAGCGGGTCATCTACCTGTTCCAGAACGGCGCGCCGACGCACGTCGATCTGTTCGACTACAAGCCGAAGATCGCGGAGTTGCACGGCAAGCCGGTGCCGGAATCGTTCATCGGCGGCAAACGGTTCAGCACCATGACCGGCAACGCCACCGGCAAACTGATGCTACAGCCGGTGGAGCCGTTCAAGAAACGGGGCCAGTCCGGCGCGTGGGTGAGCGAGCTGCTTCCGCATACAGCCAAGATCGCGGACGAGTTAACGTTCGTGAAGTCCATGTATACCGAACAGGTGAACCACGCGCCGGCGATCACGTTCCTGCTGACCGGCGGCGAGCAGCCCGGCCGCCCGACCCTGGGCGCGTGGATGAGTTACGGCCTGGGCAGCCTGAATCAGAACCTGCCCACCTTCGCGGTGATGACGAGCATCAGCAAGGGCACCACCTGCGGGCAAATCTTCTACGACTTCTACTGGGGCAGCGGCTTCCTGCCGACGAAGTACCAGGGCGTGAAGTTCCGCGGCAGCAACGAACCGGTGCTGTACCTGGAGAATCCGAAGGGCACCAGCCGGGAGGTGCGGCGCGGGCTACTGGACGACCTCGCGGCGATGAATGCGTTGAAGCAACAGCAGATGGGCGACCCGGAAATCGGCACCCGGATGAGCCAGTATGAGATGGCGTACAAGATGCAGGCGAGCGTGCCGGACCTGACCGACTTCCGCAAGGAAACCAAGGAGACGCTGGAGAGTTACGGCCCGAACGTGCGGGAGCCGGGGACGTTCGCGTACAACTGCCTGATGGCCCGCCGGCTGGTGGAACGCGGGGTGCGATACGTACAACTGTTCCACGCCGGGTGGGACCAGCACAACAGCCTCACGACCGAGCTGTATACGCAGTGCAAGGACACCGACCAGCCGTCGGCCGCGCTGGTGGCGGACCTGAAGCGGTTGGGGCTACTCGACGACACGTTGGTCGTGTGGGGCGGCGAGTTCGGCCGCACGCCGTTCATCCAGGGGGATCTCAAGGACCGCAAGCGGTGGGGCCGCGATCACCACCCGTATGCGTTCACGGTGTGGATGGCCGGCGGCGGCGTGAAGCCCGGCGTCAGTTACGGCGAGACGGACGAACTGGCGTTCAACGTGGCCAAGGACGGCGTCCACGTCCATGACCTGCAGGCCACCATCCTGCACCTGCTCGGCATCGAACACGAGAAGTTCACCTTCCGCTTCCAGGGCCGCGACTTCCGCCTGACTGACGTTCACGGCAAGGTGGTGACGCCGCTGCTGGCGTGAGGGCCTTGGCTTTGTTAAGCAACAGCGGGAGCAAGGGACATGCGTGCTCAGTTACTCTCCCCCCAGTCGGTCCTCTTATATACGAACCCGCATTGAGTGTCACACTCCGTTGTGGGCGAGGCGGGCTTTCTACCTCCCCTCGCTGAGGGGAGGTCGCCGAGTGGAACTCGGCGGGAGGGGAGATGTCTTCTGCTTGTTAGCCCGCCGCGCCAGCAAGGGGCGTGCGGCGATGGGTGGCCGGTCGCTCCCGGTCCCCGACGGTGGTTGGCCCCTCGCTCGCGCGTCGGGCTAACAAAACCAGGGCGTGCGGCGATGGGTGGCCGGTCGCTTCCGGTCCCCGACGGTGGTTGGCCCCTCGCTCGCGCTTCGGGCTAACAAAACCAGACTCCCCTCCCGCCGCTGCGCGGCGACCTCCCCTCAACGAGGGGAGGTGGGTTGGCTTCCCCGCACGGGATATGACGGGACAGCCGTAGCGGGTTCGCGTATCAGTCGGCCGAGGTTTCCGTGCGGGGTTGCGGGGCGGGCGGGCGGAAGGTGCTGCCGCCGACCCGCGTCTCGTCGTTGGTGGTCGACGACACCAGCTTGCCGTCCTGGATGTGGAACACCCGGTCGGCCGTCTTCACCGTCGTCGAGCGGCGGGCCAAGAAGAGCACGGTGCGGCCGGGCAGCAGGCGGGTGACGGCGTCGTCGATGAGGGCCACGCTGTCCGGGTCGAACGGCTCGGTCGGCTCCTCGATGACGATCAGCGAGGGGTCGCGGAGGGCGGCCCGCGCCAGGGCGATGCGGAACCGCTCCCCCGGCCGCAGCGACACCCCGGTGTCGCCGAGCTGGGTCTCGTACCCGTAGGGCAGGCGGGCGACGAACTGGTGGGCGTGTGTCAGTTTCGCCGCCTCGACGATCTGCGGCAGGGTGTAGCTGGGGTCGCCGCAGCCGATGTTGTTCGCCACCGTGTCGGAGAACGTGGTGCCGTCCTGCATCACCAGCGCGACCTGGGTGCGGAGGGACTCGAACGTCACCCACCGCAGGTTCTTGCCGTCGATCTTCATGTCCCCGCCGGTCGGGTCGAGGAAGCGGGTGAGCAGGAACGCCAGGGTGCGGCCCTCGTCCGGGTCGCCGCACACCACCGCCGCCCGCCCGCCCGCCGGGACGGTCAGGGTCACGTCCTCCAGCCGCATCCGCCCGGTGCCCGGCTCGCGGTAGCTCAGCCGCGACAACTCCAGTTTCTTCTGGAGCGGTTGCAGGAACTCGGCGTCGATCGGCTGGGTGGAGTCGGCCCGCCGGTCGAGGAACTCGAACACGTCGGCGGCGGCTTCCTTCGCCCGGCGGACGCGGACCCGCGCCCCGATCCACCGGGTCACGCCCATCACCAGGGCCGTCACCGCGCACCCGGCGACGGCCAACCCGGCGACCGTCAGCCCGCCCCCCAACACCACCCGTGCGGCGACGAACGCCAGCACCACCCCGGTCAGCCCGCCGACCGCGAACAGGGTCGGGCGGGCCAGCGTCTCGCCCCGGAGCCTACGGCGAGTGGCCTTCGCCAGGTCGGTCAGTTGCCGCTCGACGCGGGCCTGGTTGAACCGCTCCATCAAGTAGCTCTTCACCACTTGCATGAACGTCAGGTTCTCCCGCATGACGGCGAGGCGGGCGTCGGCGCGGCGGGCGTACAAGCGGGCGTCCCGGCGGAACCGGACGGCCGACAGGCCGGCGACGAGCCACACCGCCCCGACCAGACAGACCACCGCCAGGGCCAGCCACGGGTTCACGACCGTCAGCACGGCCACCGCCGCGAGGCCGAGGGTGGGTGCCCGCACCCCGACCGTCAGCCGCGCGATCCACCCGTCCCGCAACTGCTCCACCTTGCGGCTGATGATGTCCCCGGCTTCGGCCTGCGCGTCGCGGCGGATGGCCAGCCCGGCCAAGCGGAAACTGTGCGTGAGGATGGTCCGGCGGAGGCGGCCGGCGGCCTCGATGGCGACGCCGGCGGACAGGTACGCCGCCACGTTCACCGCCACCCCCCGCAGCAGGATCAGCACGAAGGCCAGGACGAACAGGCCGGTGAGCAGCCCCTCGTTCGTCGCGGCCCACTCGTTCCACGAGGCGAGCCAGCGGAGCGGCCCGGCCACCCACCCGCCTTCCGCCCGCGCGGCCGCACCCGGCAACCCGACGGCCGCCGACTGATGGTGGACGAGGAGGTCCACGAACAAATAGGCGACGGGAAGAAGGCCGATGACCGCGAGGGCGGCCGCGACGGACGCGGTGACCGCGCCCCACTTGGCGGCGGGGGTGGCCTTCTGGTAGTCGAGCGATTGGCGAAACGGCTGGGAGTCCACGGGGCACCTGCCGGGTTGGGGCGGGCAATGATGAGGTGGATGGATGTCCGGTGCCCGCCACACTTACCCTATCGCGCGGGGCCGGTCGGGTGGCGGGGAAAATGCCCCGAACTCTCGGCCCCCGCCGGCCGCGGGGCGGCACAACCCGGCCGCCTCAGCCGTCGCGCGGGCGGACGGCCAACTCGTCGTACCCGGTGGCCGGGTCGGGGGCGCGGTGGAAGGCGACCGCCGGTAACTCGGCCACCACCAGTTCGGCCGTGGTGCGGATGACGCAGCCGCCGAGGACGTGCCCGCCGACCGTCGCCCCGTCCGCGTCGGCCAGCCCGATGTGCAGGTGGGCGGCGGAGGCCGACAGCGTGCCGACGAGCGAGACGATCTCGAACGGCCCGGCGCGGGTGACACTGTCGCGGCGGTCGGCGAACCGGAGGCAGTACGCGGACAGGCTGCCGACGCAGGTGAGAATCGCGGCCGCACGCCAGTTCCGTGCCGCCGCGACCGCCAAGAGTTCGCGCTTCAGGTCCGCCCCCGGCGGCAACCGGAAGGCGAACGCCGTGACGGGAGAAGGGAGCATGGGGCGGCTTTGGTAGGGCGAGGCTCCCGCCGAGCCGCGCGGTCCGTCACGGCTCGGCGGGAGCCTC
>JBBRUO010000070.1:0-15535 GCA_038247725.1 Gemmatales bacterium | reverse complement strand
GTGGGCAAAAATGCCTCGTGGCGGGTCGAGATCGTCGATCCTGAGCGATCCTACGCGGTCGTTTTTCCCGCCCGCGAGATCGCTCCCCGGAGATCGACGATTGATTCACAGGCTCTCAGTTGCCACGAATCGTCTCATGCGGTAGGTCCAGGAGCGTCCGCCCGCGTGTCTGAACCCGCTCCGGTGTCCGGCTCAAGTAGGTCCGGCTCGCCGAGCCGGACACCACAGGTGCCACGATTCGTCACGCGGTGGGTCCGGAAGCGTGTCCGAACCCGCTCCGGGGTCCGGCTCGGCGAGCCGGACCTACTTGAGCCGGACCTACTTGAACCGGACCGACACAAGCGGTTCACCGCTGCCACAGTTTGCGATCCAGGGTGCGATACCCAATCGCTTCGGCCAGGTGGTCGCCGGTGACATCGGGCGCGCCTTCCAGGTCCGCGATGGTGCGGGCGACGCGCAAAATCCGGTCGTGCGCGCGGGCGGACAGCCCCAGGTCGTCCATCGCGTTGCCGAGCATCTCGCGGCCGTCGGCGTCCGGCTCGCAGTACTGCCGCATCTGCTTCGGCACCATCCGCGCGTTCACCCGGCCCACCCCGCCGAACCGCTCGGCTTGCACCGCGCGGGCCGCGTCCACCTGCTCCCGCATCGTCGCCGAACTCGTCCCGTCCGCCTTCTTCGACAACTCCTCGTACGGCACCGCCGGCACTTCGATGTGCAAATCGATGCGGTCCAACAGCGGCCCGGAGATGCGGCCGAGGTACTTCTCCACGGCGATGGGGGCACACTTACACGGGTGTTTGGCATCCCCCAAGTACCCGCACGGGCACGGGTTCATGGACGCCACCAGCACGAAATCGGCCGGAAACGTGGTGCTGTGAACCGCCCGGCTGATGGTCACGCGGCCTTCTTCTAGCGGTTGCCGCAGCACTTCCAAACTCCGGCGGTTGAACTCCGGCAACTCGTCCAGGAACAGCACGCCGTGGTGCGCCATGCTGATCTCGCCCGGCGCGGGGACGGTGCCGCCGCCGACCATGCCGGCGTCGCTGATGGTGTGGTGCGGGCTGCGAAACGGCCGCACGCTGAGCAGCGATTCGCCCGGCGACAGCCGGCCGACGGCGGAGTAAATGCGGGTCGTCTCCAAACTTTCGTCGGTGGTCAGCGGCGGCAGAATCGTCGGCAGCCGCCGCGCCAGCATCGTCTTCCCGCTGCCGGGGCTGCCCAACATCAACACGTTGTGCCCACCAGCGGCGGCGACCACGAGCGCCCGCTTCGCGGACTCCTGCCCACGCACATCGGCGAAGTCCACATCGTACTTGTTCAGCCGCGCGGCCATCTCGTCCGGCGGGGCCACCGGGTCGATGTCCACCACCCCGGACAGGATGCCCACGGCCTCGGCCAAACTGGTGACGCCGTACACCTCCAACTCCTGCACCACCGCCGCTTCCTTGGCGTTCCCGGCCGGGACGATCATCTTCTTCACGCCGCGGGCGCGGGCCGTCATGGCCATGCTCAGCGCGCCCTTCACCGGTCGCACAGCGCCGTCGAGAGCCAGTTCGCCGGCGGTGGCGAAGTCGGTGAGGTGGTCGGGGTTCAGTTGCCGGGTGGCGCACAGCAGGCCGAGGGCGATGGGCATGTCGAACCCGCCGGCGTCCTTCCGCAGGTCGGCGGGGGCCAAGTTGATGATGGTGCGACCGGTGGGGCGGGCGTAACCGAGGTTGGCCAGCGCCCGTTCGATGCGGTGAACACTTTCCCGGACCGCCATCTCCGGCAGCCCGACCAGAATGATCTTCGGGTCGCCGGGGTTGCAATCGACTTCCACCTCGACGGGCAGGGCGTCGATGCCCAGCAGGGCGTAGGACCGTAACTTCGCCAGCATGGCTCCGGCCCCGGAGTAGTGAACGGGCGTCGGGGTCAGCGTAAGCTCGGCGGTGACGGCGAGCAAGTGAAAAGCGGGCGTTCCGTCGCGGCGAACCACCAAACTCACTCACCGACCGACTTCAAATCCGCGCGTTTGCCTTCGTAAGTGGTGTCGTACCCCAGCACCGCCGGTTCCGGCTCGCGACCGGCGGCGGTACAGGCCTGGGTGTAGATCGCCGGCCACCAGTTATCATGATGCGTTAAACCCTGCTCCTTCACCGTCGTCCAGTTGCTCGTGATCTTCGTCCATGCTGCATCGCCGAACTTCAGCGCCTCTTGCAACCCGCCGAATTGCTTGACGTACCACTCGCGGCCGATCTGACTGTGCAGCACTTCGTCGGCCCAGTCGAAATCCTGAATGGTCGCGGCCAACGGGATGCCGCTCTCGGTGGCGACTTCAAACTCGTACCGCTTGCCGGTCTTCGGCATCAACCCTTGCTCGATGAAGAACAAGACGCCGTGGCGTTCCAGCGGGGTGCATTCGGTGTTCAGCCGGTAGCTCCAGTTCCAGGTGATCTTGGCCTGTGTCCAGTCCACGCCGAGGGCGACGAACCCGACCTCGCCCATCATGGCGTGCCGGGCTTCGTCCCACACCTGCCGGCTCATGTCGCGGTAATACCCCCACGGCTTGCCCGGCGTCTGCGCGATAATGGAGGCCATCATCTCCGGCACGTCGATCTCGCGCAATCGCTTGAACAGCATCATCACGACCTTGGCATGCGCCGGCATCGCCTCGTGATACAGGAACGCCTCCGCGTTCACCCCCTGGTTCCACGGGTCGGTGAAGCGCTCGTCGCGCTGCGGGATCGGGTCGTAGGCGATCTTTTTGGTGGAGTAGCGACGGACGATGGGTTCACCGGATTCGGGCTGGGTGCCGTCGAGGCCGCCGGCGGCGGCAAGTAGATCGTTCAATACATGCATTTGCTCTTTGAAAACTTCGAGCTTCATCTCGCTTTCGAGATATCCGTCCTCGACCTTCTTCGCCCACAACGCGATTTCGCTCAATTCGATCTTCGCGAACTTCAACACGCGCCGGCTTGGTGCGTCTGTGAGGGGGTGCGTTTGCCGTTGATATTGCCTGATGGCTTCGCTGATGTAGCCGTTTGCAAAGCCGTAAACCCCCACGAACAACTCCCACGTCGTCGGTGCCGCGCGGATCTCGTCGAAGAACACCTCCAGCGCCGGGTGCGGGACTTCGTCCAGGCCGAGCGGCGGTTCGCGCATCTCGCCGACGCGCTGGCGGATGGCGGTCGCGTGTTCGGCGCACAGGTAGGCGTGATGCGCGAACGCCGTCTTCAACTCGTAGATCGGCTCGGACGTGATGCGGGCGGTGAGGATCTCGTGCAGCCGCTTGAAAGCGTAGTGAATGCGCTTCAGCCGGCGGACGCACTCGTCCAGCGGCAGGCCGGGCTTGATGGCCTCCTCCATCGTGCAGAGGCCGGCCAGCGGCGGCAGGTTCTTGTAACTCTGGTAGTTCGGCAGGGGGGTCGGCATGGGAGGGGTTCCGCACGGAGAAGGGCAGGACTACGGATGTGGATGATCTTGTGTTTCGCCCCGGAGGGGCGGCTGCCAGTAGCCAGGGGTGACAAGCGAGCGCAGCGAGCGGAACCCCTGGAAACCGAGGCGAAATGGAAACGAGTCCCGGAGGGACGACGGACTGCCGCCCCTCCGGGGCTTGTGCGTTTTCCCTTAACGACCAGGGGTTGCGCTCGCTCCACCCCTGGCTACCGGCAACCGCCCCTCCGGGGCGAAGCAAAGGCTGACACGTCACTCCTTGTCCTTTTTCTGCTCCGCTTTCTCCGGCTCGGCCTTTTTGCCGGGGCCGGCTTGCAGTTTCGCGCCGGCATACCCTTTCTTCTTCAGGGTTTCGACAACGACTTGCTCGTCGAAATCCTTCACGTCCTTCACCTTGAACTTCGCCAGCAGGGTCTTGCCGTCGGTCTGGATCGAGTCGGGCTCTACCCACGGTAGAGTGGCGATGGCCTTGGCCACCTTCGCCGGTCAGGTCCCTCAGGTCATGCTGGGCACTTTGAACAGCACCTCGTTCGGCCCGACGTCCGTCGTCATCGGCTTCGACTTCGCCCCGTCACACCCGGCGATCAGGGCGGCGACCGCCACCCCCATCGCCGCCATCGGCAACCCGCGCATGTTCGACCCTCGGAAAAAGGAACACGGACCCGGACGACCGCCCGGTGTCGTCCAGTATAGTCGCGCCACCGCGGCCAGGTTACACCAGCCGGCGGCGGCGGTTGCCAGTCGGAGCGGAGCGAATCGGCGGCGCGGCCGGCGTCCTCGTAGGTGGCCACGTCGATTGCCACTTCGCACGACGGGTAAGAGGTCTCCTCCGCGGTGAAACCGTCCGGCAGCAACTCGGTGATGTATTCGGCCAGCCGCGTCGCCCAGTTGGCGTGAAACGCGGTCCAACTGATCCGCTCGTCCACCGACGGCGCGAAGTGATCCAGCAGCGGCATCGGGGTTACTCCGCTTCCGGTTCCGGGATGAGTTCGGCCAGCGTCACCTGAAAACCCGGCAGGAGGGTGCCGCCGGTGAGCGCGTCGTGTGCCCGCAGCAGGCGGGAGGAACCGGTGGCGTCGTAAACGACCGCCGCCCGTGTGACGGGGTAAATCACCCACACCTGCGCGACTCCGGCGTCCAGGTACTCCGTCACCTTCGTTATCACCTCCTCGGCTTCGTCATTCGGGCTGACCACCTCCACGCAGATCGCTGGCGTGATCGCCCAGGCATTGACGTCTGGCACCGCTTTCCCCTTGGGCCAGACGCTGTACGGTATGAACGCGATGTCCGGTCGGCGGTCACGGTTTTTCACCGGCAACTTCAGTTTGATGAGCAACTCAGGGCAGGCGTGCCCGTGCTTGTCGAACGCGACCACGTTCATGAGGTGAGCAAGAAGACCACCAGTCCAGGTTGACTTGGTACCCATGTCGGGCCACTCCGTATTGACACCGTCGATCACCTCATAGGTGTCGTCGGTGATCGTGTCCGGTTCCGGCAGCGCGGAAGTCATGGCTCCTCCTCGTTCGCGGTGTCAATGTGATTGTTCGTCCGACGGCGGTTCGCCCCGACCGGGGCGAGTGCGGTCAGCTTCAACCCTTCGCACGGTCCTTGTAGGTGCCGCAGGATTTCTCCGGCAGGGCCATCTGGTAGTGGTAAGTCGCCCGCTTCGCCAGCGTCTCGTCGGACTGGTCCGGGGCCAGCGCCAACTCGTGCCGCACCGCCGACAGCGCGTCGGACACGGTACACCGCGCCCGCAGCGCGACGTGTTTGGCCAGGTGGGCCTCCCGCTCCGTCATGACTTCCTCGACGGCTGCGCCTCGCACCGCCCGTCGCCCCAGCACGAATCCGACCCCGGCGGCAACGACGGCCGCCGCGACCCAGACCGGTGTCATGTCTCGCCCTCGTGTGAAAATCGGGAACGCCGTCGCGGTCATTTTACCATCGCCGACGCGACCGTGCCGGCCGGCCCGCCGGGTTCGCCGATTTTCCGCCCCCCCGCCCGGCTACAATGCGGTATCCCCCATTCTTCATGGAGCGTCCCGCCGTGACCCGTCCGACCACCCTGAAGCAACTCCGCGAGTCCGGCTGGCAGTCGAAGACCGTGAAGGCGGAACTCCGCGACAACTTCCTTACCGCCCTGAAGCGGAAGGAGAACCTGTTCCCCGGCATCGTCGGGTACGAGAACACGGTCATCCCGGAGATCAACATTGCCGTGCTCGCCGGGCACGACATGCTCTTCCTCGGCGAGAAGGGGCAGGCCAAATCCCGCCTCATGCGGAGTCTGGTGAACTACCTCGACCCGGAAATCCCGTACCTCGACATTCCCGGTTCGCCGGTTCACGAAGACCCGTTCCAGCCGATCACCGCCGCCGGACGCCGGTTGCTGGCGGAGAAGCCCGAAGATCAAGTGCCCATCGCGTGGTGGCCGCGCAAGGAGCGGTACGCCGAGCGGCTGGCCCCCGGCACCAAGTTCGCGGACGTCATCGGCGAGATCGATCCGGCGAAGCTGGCCATCGGCACCAGCATGGGCACCGAGGAGGCGCTGCACTTCGGCCTCATCCCGCGCATGCACCGGGCCATCTTCGCCATGAACGAGATCCCGGAGCTGGACGAACTCATCCAGGTCGGGCTGTTCAACATCCTCGAAGAGCGGGACGTGCAGATTCGCGGGTATCCGATCCAGTTCGACCTCGATGTGCTGGTGCTGTTCAGCGCGAACCCGTCCACCTACAACCGCAGCGGCAAGGTGATCCCGCAGTTGAAGGACCGCATCGGCTCGCTCATCCAGACGCACTACCCCGCCGACCGCGCCGCCGGCATCGAGATCACCGAACAGGAAGCCGACCTCGACCTCGGCGGCGAATTCCCGGTGGTGGTGCCGTACTTCATGAAGGAACTCATCGAGCAGATCACGGTCAGCGCCCGCAAGTCGAAGTACGTCGACCACGCCAGCGGGGTCAGCGCGCGGTTCAGCCTGGCCAACTACCGCACCATGATCGCCAGCGCCCGGCACCGCAGTATCGTGCTGGGCGAGACGCCGGCGGTGCCGCGGGTGTCTGACCTCGGCCACCTGCCCACGTCCAGCCTGGGCAAGCTGGAACTGGACCTGATGGGCACCAACCAGATGAGCGAGAAGCAGGTGCTGGAGGCCATCGTCGCCGACGCCCTGCGGATCGTGTTCGAGGAGTACGTGGACGCGCACGGGTTGGAAGACATCGCCGAGATCTTCAGTAAGGGGGTGAAGATCGAAGTCGGCGACATGCTGCCGAGCGCGAAGTACGCCGAGCGGCTGAAGCGGGCACCGAAGGCGTGGGACAAGGCGTTCGAGGTGAACGTCGGCGAGAGTGACGCGATGCGGGCCAGTTGCGTCGAGTTCGTGCTGGCCGGGCTGTACGCCACCGACCGCATCAGCCGCGCCACCAAGCACGGCAAAATCGTGTACGAGGTGTGATACAATCAGCCGAAACGGAGAACCGCCATGCCAACCGTCACCTTCTATCACCATGAACGGGTGGACGACGCCCGCCGCACCGGGCTGACCGTGGACGATTCCCGCGCGCTGGAGCGGTACGTTCCGGGCGACGAGGAGTCCGACCCGGTCTTGAGGTGGGTCGTCGATGTCAGAGTACCCGTGGCGGAGGAGATCGAGACGCGGGTCGCCGCCGCCGAGTGGCTGTGTGGGCACGGCGACACCATCCAAGCGGCACTCGCCGCGGCGGCGGACCGACTCTATGCCGGCGTGGATTCCGACTGGTCGCCGTGGCAATTCGACGTGGACACCCCGGAAGGCACCGCTCGCGTGTCCGTTCACGCACGGCTCCACACGGACGGGCACCAGATGGGCCGCCACCTGCGAACCGTCCTCCAGCGGGACTGGCCGGCATTCCGCGAGCAGTTCCAACCCGCGATGGCGGGGGTGTGAAGCGTGGTCCGCCAAGTCCTCGACACCAACAAGTTGCTCGTCTTCTGGCACGGAAAAATGCCCAAGCCCGGCTCGCACGGGAGTGTCCGCTCGGTTCGCGCGGCGGTCGAAGCGGCCCGACGAGTGTTCGAAGTGTATCCCGATCCGTTTCTCGTCACCCCCGTGCGATTGGAGTTCCTCGGCGGCACGCGAGATAAAGATGAACTCCTGTGGGCGGATGCGTTCCTCGGCGAGTTCGAGTTGCTCGACGGCGGCGACGTGATCCCGCCGGACTGGGCCGAAGCCGAACGCCTCGCCCGCCGGGTGCGGCGGGGCGGACGGTCGCGGGGCGCGTTGGATTGCATCATCGTGGCCATCTGCAACCGCCTGCACGCGGACTTGTCCAGCGACGACACCGGCCTACCGTGAGCGAGTTCGCGACTGAATCCCTTCCCGCCTTGCCGCCCTCCGATAATAGCCCGACACGCATTCACCCCCGAACGGAGGCTCCGCGCGATGCCCGCCGAAACGCTCGAATTCAAGGCCGAAATCCGCCAACTGCTGCACCTCATCACGCACTCCCTGTACTCCGACCGCGACATCTTCCTCCGCGAACTCATCTCCAACGCCTCGGACGCCATCAACAAGGTGAAGTTCGACTCGCTGGCGAACGCCGACAAACTCGAAGGCGACACCGACTGGAAGGTCAAGATCGCGCCGCACCCCGAGGCGAAGACGCTGACCATCTCCGACAACGGCGTCGGCATGACCCGCGAGCAGGTGGTAGACCTGCTCGGCACCGTCGCCAAGTCCGGGACGAAGGCGTTCCTCGAAGCGGTGAAGGCGAAGAACGACCCGAACACGCCGGGCCTCATCGGGCAGTTCGGCGTCGGCTTCTACTCGGCGTTCATGGTCGCCGACAAAGTCACCGTCACCACCCGCGCGTTCGGCAGCGACGCGGTGACGTGGGAGTCCGACGGGCAGGGCGGGTTCACCGTCGAGCCGGCCGACAAGACCACCCGCGGCACCGAGATCACCCTGCACCTGAAGCCGGACGCCGCGGAGTACCTCGACGGGTGGCGGCTACGATCGCTGGTGAAGAAGTTCAGCGACTTCATCGAACACCCCGTCGTGATGGACGAGGAGGAAGAGACGGACGGCGTGAAGACGACGACCGAGCAAGTGCTAAACCACCGCAAGGCGATCTGGCTGCGGATGCCCCGCGAGGTGACGGCCGAGGAGTATGGCGAGTTCTTCAAGGTGCTCGGCGGGGACGACACGCCGCCGGCCAAGACCCTGCACTTCAGCATCGAGGGCAAGTCCGAGTTCCGCGCGCTCCTGTACATCCCGGCGAAGAAGCCGTTCAGCTTCGACTGGGAGGAACCCAAGGCCGGGCTGCGGCTGTACGTCCAGCGCGTTCTCATCATGGACCGGTGCGAGCAACTGCTACCGATTTACCTGCGGTTCGTGAAGGGCGTCGTCGATTCCGCCGACCTGCCGCTGAACGTCTCGCGGGAGCTGCTCCAGAATAATCCGCACCTGGACACCATCCGCAAGAACGTCGTCCGCAATATCCTCGACGGCCTTTCCGGGCTGAAGAACACGCAGTCGGAAAAGTACGAGCAGTTTTACGGCGACTTCGGCCCGGTGCTGAAGGAAGGCATCGGCCGGGACTACGAGAACCAGCAGAAGATCGCTGACCTGCTGCTCTTCCGCAGCGTCAACACGCCGGCGAGTCAGTACACATCGCTGGCGGATTACGTCGCCAAGATGCCGGCCGAGCAGGAGGCGATTTACTACCTGGCCGGCGACTCCGTCGAACAGTTGCGCAACTCCCCGTACCTGGAAGCCTTCAAGGCCAAGGGGTACGACGTACTGCTGTTAACCGACACCATTGACGAGTTCAGCATCCCGGCGTTGCGCGAGTATCAGGGCAAGAAGTTGGAGGCCGCCGACCGGGGCGAGTTGAAGACCGATGACGTGCCGGCCGACACGCTGGCCGCGTTCGCCGACGTGCTGGCCGGGGTGAAACACCTGCTGCCGGAGGTGAGCGACGTGCGGCTGACGAAGCGGCTCACCGACTCCGCCGCCTGCCTGGTGGCCGACGCCGGCGCGATGACGGCGCACATGGAGCGGATCATGCAGCGGTTCGGTCAGGGCGACGAAGCGCCCAAGCGGGTACTGGAACTGAACCCGGACAACCCGGCGGTCGCGGCCCTGAAAGCCGTGTTCGCCAAGGACGCCAGCGACCCGAAGGTCGAGGGGTACGCCCGCCTGCTGTACGAGCAGGCGGTGATCGCCGAGGGGTCGAAGGTGCCCGACCCGGCCGGCTTCGCCAAACGCATTAACGCATTGATCGCGGCGGACGCGGGGAAGTAATGGGTTCAGGAGAGTGTCAGGAACGACGCGGACGGGTCGGCCCCGAATGCCTCGATGTCCGCCAGGCGCGACCGCAACAAGGCGGCAACGGCGGCTGTGGTACAGTTGCCCAACCGGACCCAGACCACCTTGGGCGGGTGCCCGTGCAACAGCGCCCGCTGTTGGAAATCGGTGTCCTTTGAAACGATGACGAACCCTTGCGACCCGGCGAACGACCAGATGTCCGGGTCCGAGGCGGCGGCCAGTCCCACGTCCCGGACATGCGCGGACGCCGGGTACTCGGCGGCGAGTTGCCCGGCCAAGCGGTGGGAAAGATTCTGGTCGAAGAGCAGTTTCATGCGGCCGACACCACCCACAATCGTCGCTCGCGGTCGGCGGCGAAGGCGAGGCACGCGCGGATGTCATCGGCCGTCAGGTCGGGGAAGTCGGCGAGAATCTCCTCGGTCGTCATGCCCGACGCCAGATATTCCAGCACGTCCCGGACGGTCATCCGCAGCCCGCGAATGCACGGCTGACCGCTCCGCTTGCCGGGTTCAATGGTGATGATCTCGGTGTAGTTCATGACGGAAGCCTACCCCCAGCCGGCGGTGTAGTCAACGTCCCGGAACACCTCTGGGTGTCCGTCGAGCCGCCGTTGTCGGGCGGACGGTGGCGGGGTACACTTGCCACCCCCAATCCCTCGTGCATGGAGCAGCACCTTGACCGACATTTCCCTCGTCACCGGCGGGGCCGGGTTCATCGGCTCGCACCTCGTCGATGACCTCGTCCGCGCCGGCAAGGCCGTTCGCGTGCTGGACGACTTCAGCACCGGGTTGCGGTCGAACCTGAGCCATCACGGCACAACCATCGACATCGTCGACGGCAGCCTGACCGATCCGGCGGCCGTCGAGCGGGCGGTACGCGGGGCGGCCACCATTTACCACCTTGGTGCGCTGGCCAGCGTGGCCCGCAGCGTGGAGACGCCGGCGGTGTCGCACGCGGCTTGCGCCACCGGCACCCTGCTGCTACTCGACGCCGCCCGCAAAGCCGAGGTGAAGCGAGTGGTGTACGCCGCCAGTAGTAGCGCCTACGGCGGCGCGAGCGGGGCCGGCGGGCAGACCGAGGACCAACTACCGGCGGCGAAGTCGCCCTACGCGGCGGCGAAGATGGCCGGCGAACTGTACATGCAGGCGTTCGCCGCCACCTACGGCATCGAGACCGTGCGGTGCCGCTTCTTCAACATCTTCGGCCCCCGCCAGCGGTCGGACTCGCCGTACTCTGGCGTCATCGCCCTGTTCACCGCGATGATGGCGAACGGCACCGCGCCGACGGTGCAGGGCGACGGGTTGCAGTCGCGGGACTTCACCTCCGTCGCCAACGCCGTGCAGTGCCTGCGGAGGGCGGCGGAGGCGGACGGGAAGGTCGTCAGCGGGAACGTGTACAACGTCGGCACCGGGCGGAGCGTCACCGTCCTCGATCTGGTCGCCGCGCTGAACGACATCCTCGGCACGACCCTGACCGCCACGCACGGGCCGAGCCGGGTCGGGGACGTGCGGTACAGCCTGGCCGACATCTCCCGCACCCGCCGCGACCTGGGGTACGATCCGACCGTCACGTTCGAAACCGGTCTGCGGGACACCGTGAAGTGGCACCTGGACACGCACGGCCGCCCGTCGGTCGCCGCGCGGGTGACGACCGGCTACCGGGCGACCGTGTCGGGTACAATGACGGCATCTTCCACGAGTTGAGGCTCGCCCGTGTCCGCCACCACCGAGAAACTCGCCGAACTCGCCGACAAGCTGCACATCGGCCACTACGCGCGGCACGTCTTCCTGTGCATCGGTGAGGCGTGCTGCTCGGCGGAGGCGGGGCAGGCGGCGTGGGACGCGCTGAAGAAGGAGTTGAAGGACACCGGGCTGTCACTCAGCCGGGGGCCGGCCGCGTGTTTCCGGACGAAGGTGCAGTGCCTGCGGGTGTGCGCCGACGGGCCGATCCTGGTGGTGTACCCGGAGGGCACCTACTACCACGGCATGACGGCGGATCGCATCCCCGAGTTCGTGAAGCGGCACCTCATCGACGGTCGGCCCATCGACGACCGCATCTTCGCCCGCAACCCGCTGCCCGTACTCCCCGGCGCGTAGCACCGGCGACGGCGGCGATCCCGGACGGGCGGGGCGGTCGGAACCAGACCTCCAACGACCTGCCCCTTATCTCGCTGCCCCAGGAGGCGAACATGCCCCGGCTGGTGCGGACACGGCTGTCCGCGATGATGTTCCTGTTCTACCCCGGCCTCGGCGCGTGGGCGATCACCACGGGAACATACCTCCTCTCCTCGCCGCTCAAGGGGGGGCTGAACTTCACCACCGGCGAGGTCGGCTGGATTTACTCCACGTTCGCCATCGGGGCCGTGGTGGCGAACCCGTTCGTCGGGTTGTTGGCCGACCGGCTGTTCCGTGCCGAGCGGGTGTTCGCCGTCGCCGGGGTGGTGTGCGCGGCGTTCCTGTTCGCGTCCGGGTGGTGGTGCGACGCGAACGCCGGGCACGTCGAGGAGGTGTACCGAATCGTCGCGGCGGACCAGACGGTGAACGGCGAACCGGTCCTTGACGTGTACGCGCGGCACGCCGGCGGGACGCAACCCGAGACGGTGGTCGCCGCCCTCAACCGGGTGAACGAGGATCCCCGGATGCGGGCCGCCGCGCGGGGCGTGTTCTGGCCGCTGTTCGCGCTGATGATGGGCCAAACCATCTGCCTGCAAATCGCCCTGCCGCTGACGACCGTGCTGTGCATGCGGAACCTGGCCGACCCGAGTCACCAGTTCAGCCGGACGCGGTTGTTCGGCACCATCGGGTGGATGGCCGTCGGCATCGGGATGGGGTACGTCGTGGACACCGTGTCGGCCGAGCCGTTCTTCCTGGCCGGCGGCATCACCCTCGTCGCCTCCGTGTACGTCGTGACTCTGCCGGCGACTCCGCCGAAGGGAACGGGGAAGACGCTCGGCGAAGCGTTCGGCCTGCCAGCCTTCGTACTGTTCCGTGACCGGTCGTTCGTGGTGTTCCTGGTGGTCGCCCTGCTGACGGCGCAGATGAACCAGTTCTACGGCGTGTACGGGCACCGGTACCTGACCGACGCCGGGTTCGCGCGGCCGGAACAGTGGATGACGCTGGGTCAGGCGGCGGAAGTGGTGTGCATGTTCCTCATCCCGGTGTTGAAGCCGAAGAAGACGATGAAGTGGCTAATGTTCCTGGGGGTGGCCGGCGGGGCGGTCCGCGGGGCGGCGATGGCGTGGGGGCCGGACTGGCTGGTCCTGGGCCTCGGCGTGCCGATGCACGGGTGGAGCTTCGCCCTGTACTTCATCGTGGCGGCGACGTTCATCGACCGCGAGGCCCCGCCGCACCTGCGGGCCAGCGCGCAGGCCATCGTCGCGTTCGTGGCGAGTGGGATCGGGCCGTGGACGGGCAACCTGATGGCGGCGGCGACGGTGAACCATTTCCGCACGGGAACGGTGATCGACTGGTCCGGCGTGTGGGTCGTCCCGCTGATCGGGTGCGCGGTCGCGTCGGTGGTGTTCGCGGCCGGCTTCCGCACCCCGCCGGAGCACCGCGTCACGCCGCCGCCCGGATCCGCACCGGGCCGATGACTTCGGCGTCACTCAGCGCGGCACTGCGGGACAGGCACGTCAACTCGCGGTGGGTGTTCCGCAGCACCAGACCGACGACCGAGTCGGGCGGCAACTGGCGGACCAGGCTGGCGATGGCGTCGGCGGCCCAGCGGGCCTCGACGCCATCGATGGTCGGACTGACGGGAGCGGACGAACCGACGAACGGGGACGCGACGCGCATGACCGGAACCTCCATGTTCTGGCGTGACAGCCGCGGACTATGCGCCGAAGTCGGGGGCCGCCGCAAGCCCAACTCGACGGCGCGACGCTCGGCCGGTCGTTACCGCATCGTTACACCCCTCCGGGGCGGGTCGCGTTAAGATGCTCGCAGGTCGCGGAGCCTCTCCGCCGACCACATCCACCCCGGAAGACTCCCATGATCCGCCTCACCCGCGCCGCCGTTGCCGTGGCCGCCCTTGCCGCCGTCGGCACCACCACCCGCGCCGCCGACAACCCGACCCCCGGTCGGCCGGTCGATCTGGTGCTGTGCCTGGACACCTCGAACAGCATGGACGGGCTGATCGAGTCGGCCAAGCTGAAACTGTGGGACGTGGTGAACGAACTGGCCAAGGTGAAGCCGACGCCGATTCTGCGGGTCGGCCTGTACCAGTACGGGAACGACAACATTCCGGCCGACACCGGCTGGGTGAAGCAAGAAGTGGACCTGACGACCGACCTGGATGAGGTGTACGCCAAACTGAACGCCCTGAAGACCCGCGGGGGCACTGAGTTCGTCGCCCGCGTGACGCAGACCGCGCTGGCCGACCTGAAGTGGTCGGGCGACGGCAAGGCGCTGAAGCTGATCTTCGTCTGCGGCAACGAATCGGCCGCCCAGGATAAGCAGGTGCCGCTGGCCACCGTGGCCAAGCTGGCCAAGGAGAAAGATGTCATCGTGAACACCATCTACTGCGGACCGGCCAACAACCCGGAGGCCGGCGGGTGGAAGGAGTTCGCGGAACTGGGCGGGGGGCGGTACGGCAACATCGACCAGAATAAGTCGGCCGCGCAACAGGTCGTCGCCACCCCGTTCGACAAGGAACTGGCGACCCTCAGCGGGAAACTGAACGAAACGTACTTCTTCTATGGGAAGGACGCGAAGGAGAAGCAACTGAACCAACTGGCCCAGGACGCGAACGCTGCCAAAGCCGCGCCGGGGGCCGCCGCCGCCCGGGCCGCCACCAAGGCCGGCGCGCTTTACCGCAACGAGACCGACCTGCTCGACCGGATGAAGGCGGACAAGGAGTTCGACCTGACGAAAGTGGCTGAGGCCGAACTGCCGGAGGAGTTGAAGAAGCTCAAGCCGGAAGAGCGGGAGGGCTATCTCAAGAAGAAAGCGGCCGAGCGGGAGGCGGTGCAGAAGCAGATCCAGGCGCTGGCCGTCAAGCGGAGCAAATTCATCGAGGACGAGCTGAAGAAGAAGCCGAAGAACGAGGCCGAGAAGGCGTTCGACGAGTCGCTCCGCGCGACCCTCCGCGCCCAGGCCAAGGAGAAGGGCTTCGAGGTGCCGGGCGAGAAGAAGTAACGCACTCCGAAGACTCACCCCAGAGGCACAGGGACACAGAGAATTCAGGATAAATGAAGTTCTGACTTCCTCTTCTCTATGTTCCTGTGTCTCTGGGGTGAGTCTCCTGGCTTCTCTTCCATCCACCCCTCCCACCCACGGTTTTCATGCACCCGCTGCGTTCCATTGCGGTCGTCGCCCTCGTCGCGACAGCCGCCTCCGCCCAGAAGCCGGACGCCCAGAAGCCGGCCGTTAGCAAGATCACGTCCGTCACGGTGTACCAGAACACCGCGCTGGTCACCCGTGAAGTGACGCTGCCGGAGGCGGCCGGTCCGGTCGAAGTGTTTGTGTCGCCGATGCCGCCCGCCACCGTGCCGAACTCGCTGTACGCCGAGGGGACCGACGCCGTCCGCGTGCTGAACACCCGCTTCCGCAGCCGGGCCATCGCCGAGGCCGCCAACGCCATCGCCGTGTCCATCGGCGAGACGACCGTACCGCTCAGTACCGACCCGCTGTACCTCCGCGACGACCGGCCGACGAACCTGCTCCGGTGGGACGTGAAAGTGGACAAGGGGCAGAACGGCGAGAAGGTGCTGACCATCGCCTACGACTACAAACTGGAGTTGGACAAGACCGTCACCATCGGGTCGTTCCTGGCGAAGTGATCCGCATTCTTCGCGGCTCG
>JBBRUO010000069.1:0-15597 GCA_038247725.1 Gemmatales bacterium | reverse complement strand
GTGGTCCGGGCTGTTGTCGGTAACGTGGACGGACTTCCATCCGCGCGTGGCGCTCTCGTCCCGGTAGTCGAAGACTTGCAGCCGGTGCAGGTCGTGCAAGTCCCAGAACAGGCTCATGTTCTCGCCGTTGATCTCCAGCGTGTATTGCGCCTTGTGCCCGCGGGCGTAACGGGTGCTCTCGAAGTTGGCGAGCGACCCGTTGGCGAACTTGCCGAAGAAGATGCAGGCGTCGTCGATGCTCACCGGCTCCATCTTCCCCGTGCCGGAGTGCATCCGTTCCTTCACGAACGTCTCGGTCATCGCGCACACGCTGTCCAGCCCGCCGTTGAACCACAGGGCGGTGTCGATGCAGTGGGCCAGCAAGTCGCCCGACACCCCGGCCCCGGCGGCGGCGGCGTCCAGTCGCCATAGCCCCTGCCCGCCCTGCGGCAGGTCGGCCTTGATCGTCCAGTCTTGCAGGAACTTGGCGCGGTAGTGGAAGATGCGGCCGAGCTTGCCGGAGTCGATGAGCCGCTTGGCCAGCGTCACCGCCGGGATGCGGCGGTAGTTGTACCACACCATGTTCGGCACCCCGGCCGCCTCCACGGCCGCGATCATCGTCCGTCCTTCGGCGGCGTCCATCGCCAGCGGCTTCTCGCACAGGATGGCTTTGCCGGCGGCGGCGGCGGCAATGGCGATCTCGGCGTGCAGGTTGTTCGGCACGCAGATGTCCACCACGTCGATATCCGGGCGGGCGACCAGCTTCTTCCAGTCGGTCTCGGTGTGGGCGTACCCCCACTGGTCGGCGAACGCCTGGATTTTGCCGGCGTCGCGGGCGCAGCACGCCTGCAACACCACCTCGTAGTCCGACGGGAAGAACTGCCCGACCTGCTTGTAAGCGTTGGTGTGCGCACGGCCCATGAACCCGTACCCGACCATCCCGACGCGGAGTTGCTTCTTGGCCATGACTGGGAATCCGAGAAGGAGAGTGAGCCGCACGATCTGCGCGGACAAGTCTGGTTCAGAGTAAGAAGTCCGCGCGGCGGGGGGCAGGTGCGGCGGGGCGGAAATGCGGCGGCGGACTCACCCCTCCTCGCACACCGCCGTCAGGATGGCCATCCGCACCGCCACGCCGTTGGTCACCTGGTCCAGGATCGCCGAGTGCGTCAGGTCGTCGGCCACGTCCGGGGTGATCTCGATGCCGCGGTTGATCGGCCCCGGCGCGAGGATGAGCACGTCCGCTTTCGCCCGCCGCAGTCGATCGCCGTTCATGCCGAACACGTGCGCGTACTCGCCGACGGACGGGAAGAACGCCCCCCGCTGCCGCTCGAACTGCACCCGCAGCAGGTTGATGACATCGCACCGGGGGAGGATGGCGTCCAGGTCGTGCGCGATCTCGACGCCGAACTGCGCCACCTCGGACGGCACCAGTGTCGGCGGCCCGCAGACGATCACGTGCGCGCCGAGCTTCGTCAGCCCGTGGATGTTGCTGCGGGCCACCCGGCTGTGCAGGATGTCGCCGACGAGGGCCACCGTCAGCCCGTCCAACCGCCCCTTCCGCTGGCGGACGGTGAAGATGTCCAGCAGCCCCTGCGACGGGTGCGCGTGCGCGCCGTCACCGGCGTTCACCACCCGCACGCCGGGCAGGTGCTGGGTGAGCAGGTGCGGCGCGCCGGCCGACGAGTGCCGGACGACCACCACATCGACCCCCATCGCGGCGATGTTCTGGGCGGTGTCGATGAACGACTCGCCCTTGGCCACGCTGCTGCCGCTGGGCGAGAAGTCGATCGTCTCCGCGCCGACCCGCCGCGAGGCGAGGGTGAAGCTGAGGCGGGTGCGGGTGGACGGCTCGTAGAAGAGGTTCGCGACGACCTTCCCGTCCAGGTCCTTCCGCTTCGGCGTTTCGCGGCCGACGCCGAGGAAGGTGGCGGCGGAGTCGAGCAGGCGGACGAGTTCGTCGCGGGTCAGGTGTTCCAGCCCGAGGAAGTGGCGCATGGCGGTCGGCCCGTGAGTCGGTGGGTGTTCTGGATAAGATATGAGGCGGAATCGCCCCCTCACCCCCGACTCCCACCGCGTGCCGGGCGGGTGCGGGCTACCGGCCCGGCCCGCCGAGGCCGCCGAAGCCGGGGACCGGGATGGGCGGTTGCGGGAGACCGAACAGGTCGCGGTCGATCTGCGTCTGGAGCTTCTCGGCGTTCTCCGGGGTGGTCAAGTAGTACACGTTGTCCATCACCACCGGCCGCATCTCGCACGAGTCGCCCAGCACTTTCAGCACCGTGTACAGTCGGGCGTCGTTGAAGCTGGCGGTGATCGCCGCATCGGCCCTGTCCTTCATGCGGGCGTCCACGACGATGTTCGCCCCGGTCATCTCCCGCAACTGCTCCAGCACTTCGCTGAACGACTTGTTCTTGATCCGCAGTGTCACCGGCTCGCCGTAGATGTTTTCCGCCATTTGGTTTTGCGTGATCATCAGCAGGGGCTGTTCGCCGGCACCCGTGGTCGAACCGGGAATGCTGGCCGGGCGGTACTCCGGGATGACGAGCACTTGGTTGCCGCGGATGCGGTACGACAGGAGGTTGTGCACGCCGCCGCCGAATTCGCCCCCGTGGGTGGCACCCAGGTGGGCCAGCGCTTCGCGGAGTAGGTCGCTGGCGGGCAACCGGGCGACGGCCGGGAGGCGGATCTTTTTCTGCCGCATCTCGTCCAGTGCGGTCACGGCCACCCCCCGGCGGACGAACGCGGCGGTGTCGAACCGCACCGTCAGGTCGTTCGACTTAGCGAGCAACTGGAACACGTCGCCGATGGTGATCTCCGCGCCGGACGGCACCGTCAGTTCCTTGCTCAGGGCCGCCTGCACCTCGTCGGCGGTTTTGAGGGCGGTGGCCGCCGGCGGCGGATTCGCCGGCTTGTCCGGGAAACCGGCGGGCGGTTTCGCCTTCGGCTCGGCCTGGGCGGGCGGTTGGTCGCCGTCTTGGGCGGTGGCGGTGTACACGCCCCACCCGGCCCCGCCAAGCAGGCTGGCGGAAAGGGCGATGGCGGCGACCCAGCGGGTCACGGTCGATGCGGTCATGGCGGTCACTCCGTCCGCGAGGGAGGAAAGGGGTTCGAGGCCGGCGGGCGTCACCCCGGCGGCGTAGCTGAGGGCGTTCGACACGAGGTCGCTCGCCAGGGCCGCCACCCGGCCGGCGGCGGCGGTGTCGGCGCAAAGGCTGATCTCGACGGCGGCCACGGCCGCGAGCGCCACGCCGCGGCGAGCGAGCCGGGCGCGGAGTTTCTGGCGGGCGGCGTTCAACCGAGAGTCCACGGTGCCGACGGGGATTCCCAGCCGTTTCGCCGCGTCCGCGTTCGTCCGCCCTTCGATCAGACACGCGACCGCCACGGCGCGGAGCTTGTCGGACAGGCCGGCGAGGGCCGCGTCCACAACCGCCTTCAGGTCGCCGAGGTCGGGGTCGCTGGTCATGGCCGCGCTCGGTTCGGCGGGGAGCGGGTGGTGCCGACGGCGGGCGGTCTTGCCGGCCAGTTTGAGAGACAGCCGGTACGCCACCCGGTACAGCCAGCCGCCCACCGACGCGCGGGTGGCGATGCGGCCGGCGTCTCGTGCCAGGGCGAAGAACGCCGCCTGGAAAGCGTCGTCGGCGTCGGCGGCCTGGAGGCTCCCCCGGCGGCACACGGCCAGCACCATCGGCCCGTGCCGCCGCACTAGCGCGGCGAACGCGGCGTCGTCGCGGGTGGCGACGAATCGGGCCAGCAGGGCGGCGTCCGATTCCCCGGCCGATTCGGTGGGCGGTCGGAAGTAAGCGGCCACCCCGGCCGGCGACGGACTGGGCATGACGGTCTCCGCGTGGGCACGGGGATTGTTCCCGCCGCCGGTCCGAGACTTCGGAAATGTTTCGGGAAAGTTCACCAGATGCGGAGCCGGGCGAGTTCCCGCTACTCCTGGCCGAGTCGCAGCAGTGCCCGTGCGGCGGCGTCGGCCCACGGGGTGGCGGGCTGCTTTTCCGCCAGGGTTTTCAAGGCCGTGCGGCTGTCCGGCGTGCCGCACCGTTCCAGCACCTCGACCGCGCGGAGGCGGGCCAGGGTGAACGGCGTGGCGGTGTCGCCGAGGACCGCGAGCAGGCTTTCGAGGCGGCGTCGGACTTCGGGTGCCGGGCCGTCTTTCAGCGCCGCGCGGAGCGCGGGCAGCACCGCCGGACCGAAGGCCCGCAGGGCCTTCGTCGATTCCTCCCGCTCGGCGTACAGCCGCGATCCGAGTCGGCCGATGTGCGCGGCCACCGCCTTCGGGTCCGGCGGGTCGGTCTGCAATTTCGCCTTCAGGAACGGCACCGCCTCGGCCGGATGGCGTGCCAGCTCGAACACCGCATCCAGCGCCGCCGGCTCGCCGAGTTGAGTCCAAAGCCGGTTCATCCGCGCGTCGGTCGGCTTCGCCGGCGGCGCGACCTTCCACGCCAGCGGTTCCAAGCTGACCCGTTCCGCCCCGCGAATGCGGGGTAATGTGAGGATCGATTTGCCATCGGGGAAGAAGGCGGCGATTGTTTGGCCCCTGAACAAGCGAGCTTGCCGGCTGCGGAGGTCGAAGACCCAGGTCACGGGTGCGCCTGGTACCAGACCGAAATGAGCGAGAAGGAATCGACCGCACGGTGATAACGCCAGAGAGGTTGTTCCCAGAAGCGGAGACTCGAATACAGCGATTTCCAAGCCAATCAACGTGTCCCAAATGTGCCCCTTGTGGAGCGACGCTGACAGGGCCAGACGCCCGTCGGCGCTGATGGCCAGCGCCCCATCCGACGGGTTCATTTCGCACAATCGCTTGCCGGTCGCGGTATCGTAGGCGATGGTCTCGCCGCCGTCGGCGTTGTGCGTGACGACCATCACTCGGCCGTCGCGGGACACGACCGCGTTGCTCTCGTTACTTAACCCCAACCGGTGATCCAACCGCATGCGGCCGACTTCCTTTCCGGTGGCGACCTCCCGCGTGCGGACGAACAGCGGGTACGCCCACTTCCCGTTCTCCATCACGCTCTTTTCCTCGATCAGATCCGCGATCCGCTTGCCGTCGGCCGACACCGCGATCGTGCGGAAGTAGCGGTACGGCAGCATCGGCCCCAGTTCCTTGCCGGTCTTCGCGTCCCAGGTGCGCACGCCAATCGGCCCCCAAAACCCGACGGCGGAAACGGTCGTGCCGGTCGGGTTGAAGTGGACTTCCCGCACCGGTTCGCCGTCGGGGTCGGTGTGCCACAGCGGTTGGCCGCTGGCCGCGTCCCACACCCACACCTCACCGCAGGCGTGCCCGGTGGCGACCAGCTTGCCGTCGGGAGAAACGGCGGTCTGCTTCGCGGTCGTCGGCGGATTGTCGGTCAGTTGAAACCGCCCGGTGTGCGGGTCGATGAGGCGAATGATGCCGTCGCGGTCGCAGACTGCCAGCCGCTTCCCTGTCGGGCTGAAGGCCATCGGACAACAAGAGTAGCCATCGCCGGGTGCCGTCACGACGCGCCTTGTGGGCAGGTGACGAATCCGCAGCCGGCCGAGGTGATCCGTCCAGGCCAAGAGTTTGCCGTCATCCGAGAGCGTGAAATCCCGGAAGTGGTATCCCTCATCGCCTTCTTCGGACGGTTTCAATCGTCCGCCGCTGCCGATGTCATCGAGCCGGAATGCGGATCTCGCCTCCACTCGATTCGTCAGCGTATCGAATACCAGGATGAAGCACTCCGGATACCCGCGATACCGGTCGGCCTTGTCGTCCACGCGGAATCGGATGGTGAACCGCCGCCGACAGTCGCTCGATTCTTTCGAGAGCGGGAACGGGTCGGTATCTTCGTCGGGAACTTCCTTCCGCCAGCTTCGCGGCGCGCGGGTGACGACGGGCGGCTTCGCTTTCGGGACGAAGGTGACTTCGTCACGGGTGGGGTGAAAGCGCAATTCGCCCTCGCCCTTTCCCACGCACAGTCGGTTCGTCCCGCAGCGCGCCATCACACCCGGCGGCATCGGGTCGCCCAGGCGGTCCGTGCCCATTAGCGACAGCAGCAGCGCGGCGACGGCGGACATGCGACAACTCCGGCGGGGGCGGGTCGGTCGCGGTCCACTCTACGGCACTCCCCGCGCCGCCGCTACCCGGTCGGCCGATCCCGATCAACGAACCCGGTCGAGGTGTCCGATTGGGGGTGTCGGGGTCCACTCTTCGCACCTCCCCTCGTGGAGGGGAGGTCGTTTGCGAAGCAACCGGGAGGGGAGATTGTCTTCTCTCGTGGCACTGATCTCCGAGCCGGTGTGACTTGACGAACACCGGCCCGGAGGCCGGTGCCACGAGAACCAAAGCAAGAACGAAGACTCCCCTCCCGGCGGCTGCGCCGCCGGCCTCCCCTCAACGAGGGGAGGTGTTCAGCGTGCCCCCCACGGCGCACGATGGGACCGCGTCCATCGGGTTCGCGTCTTCGAAATGAGGCGGCTCACTGCCAGCCGCGGCGGCGGAACAGCCACCCGGCCAGGGTCATCCACGTCGCGGCGAGGCCGAAGCAGGCGAGCAGGTTCACCCAGTTCTCCGGCTTCACTTCGCCGGTGACGGCCGCGTGAACGATCTTCGGCCCGTGGAACTCCAGGGCCAAGTACGGCAACACCGGCACCCGGTTCTGCGTACACACCAGCAGCAACAGCGACACTGTCAGCAGGTAACACATCGACCCCATGAACGCCGCCCGCTGCGTCTTGGCCAGCGTGGAGACGGTCATGCCGACGCCGAGGAAGCCGCCGGCCATCGCCAGCATCGCCAACCAGAAGAACAGCGATTCCAGCGCGGCGAACCGGTAGATGCCGGCCAACACCGCCGCCAGCCCGATGCCCAACACCGGGTAGAAGAGGAACTTCGCCGCCACCAACTCGGCCGGAGACGCCGGAGACAGAGCCTGCGCCAGCAGCACGCCGCGTTCGCGCTCCTCGCAGTTGAGCGTCGGCAGCAGGTAGCAGCACATGAAGTAGAGGGCGAACACCACCATCGCGGTGGCGATGGCGGCGCGGAAGTCGAGCGGCTTCGCGCCGAGGCCGTTGCGGTAAATGTCGATGTCGGTGCCGACCGGCCCGGCGGCGGACGGCTTCACCCGCTCGGCCTCGGCGGCCAGCATCCGGAACGAGTCGCGGACGGCCCAGGTGTCGTCGGCCACGTCGGACGGAGCCGTCAGCCGCGCCGGGTCGCCGCCGGCAGCCCGCAGTTTGTCGGCGGTCTGCTCGTGGACGGCGTCCCGCGCCGCCCGCAGGAACCACGCCTCGTACACGGCCACCGCGGCGGGGTCGCCGGGCGGGTGCCACACGTCGAACTCCAGCCGCCGCCGTTCGGTGCCGAAGGGCGGCCGCTCCCGGACGCGGATGGCCCCGGTGCCGGGCGGGTACGAGGTGAGGCCGGTCAGCGCCTCCGGCCGCACCTGCCGGGGCACGACGGCCGACTTCAGGTTGTCCGGGATGCGGGCCTTCAGCTTGGTGATGAACGGCGTCTCGCGGTCGAACTCGAGGAAGCAGCGGTGGACGCCGCCGACGAGGTCGCCGCCGGCCGACCCGCCGCCGTCGGCCGCCGTCGGGTTGAACACCGACAGCAGCAGTGCCGCCACCACCAGCAGCGCGGCGAGCGCGATGCCGCCGCGGTTGGCGGCGTGCCGGCGGAGTTCCTTCAACAGCAACGGACGTAATATGTGCAGGCGCATGGAGGGAGTGTAGGACACGTCTGGCGGAAATGCCGGGGGCCGGCGACGGCCTCACTTCCGCGCCAGCACCCGCAGCTCCTTCGGGAGCGGGAAGCTGACGTGTTCTTCGCGAATGGTGCGGTGTTCGACGGTCGCCCCGAAGCGGGCGATCAGCCGGCTGGCGCAGTCCTGGACGTGTTCCTCCGGGGCGCTCGCGCCGGCCGTCAGCAGGACGGTGTCGGTCGGCCGGAACCAGTCGTCCTGTAGTTCGCTCACCCGGTCGATCAGGTACGCCGCCTTGCCGTTCTGCCGGGCGATCTCGGCCAGCCGGCTGCTGTTGCTACTGTTCCGGCTACCCAGCACCACAACCACGTCGGCCTCCGGGACGATCTCCCGCACGGCCTCCTGGCGGTTCTGGGTGGCGTAGCAGATGTCGTCCTTGCCGGGGCGGACCACTTGCGGGTAGCGGGCCTGGAGGGCGGCGATCACCTCCCGCGTCTCGTCCACGCTCAAGGTCGTCTGCGTGAGGACCGCCAGTTTGACGTCCGCCGGCAGCGTCAGGGCGGCCACGTCCGCGATGTCCTGCACGAGGACCATGTGCGCGGGGGCCTCGCCCATCGTGCCGATCACCTCGTCGTGCCCCTCGTGCCCGATCAGGACGATGGTGTACCCCTCGGCGGCGTACCGCACCGCCTCGACGTGGACCTTGGTGACGAGCGGGCAAGTGGCGTCGATGGCCCGCAGGCGCCGCGCGACGGCCTCGGCGCGGATCGCGGGCGACACGCCGTGCGCGCTGAACAGCACCGTCCGTCCGTCGGGCACCTCGGACAGGTGATCGACGAACACCACCCCCCGCGCGGTGAACCGTTCGACGATGGGCCGGTTGTGGACGATCTCGTGGTACACGTACAGCGGCGTGCCGAACGCCTTCAGCGCCGACTCCAGCGCCTCGATGGCCATGTTCACGCCGGCGCAGAAGCCGCGCGGGTTGGCGAGGATGAGTTTCATTCGCGGCTGTCTCCGGTGCCAGGCATCCGCCGGTTACTTTATCCGGCAGAGCAACCGGCGGCGCGGGCGGGGAGGCAACCGGGGTGAGAAAATGGGCCGGCCGCGCCTCACACGAGGGGGGGGCGCGGCCGGCGGGACTCGTCGCGGTCGCGGGAGACGGCTCACCGCGGGGCGTCGGGCGGCGGGAGCGCCGCTTGCAGGTACTTGGCGGCGGCCTGATTCACGGTGTCGTCCGGCAGCCCGAACGCCACCTTGTAGCCGACGCGAGGGAAGTAGTCGCGGTAGCTGATCACCTTCGCCCCCTTGTTGTCGGCCTGGGTCAGGGCGGCGGACAGCGACCCGCGGAGGTTCTCCTTCTCCTTCGTCAGCCCTTCGCCCATCGCCCCCGGCAGGACGAGCGGGAACTCGCCGCGGATCACGTAGGCGGTCCGCTCGGTCGGCCCGCCCTCGGCCCACTTGTTAGTCGCCAGATCCCAGTACCCGTCCACCGTCACCCCGGCCTTTTTCAACTCGGTGGCCACCTGCCGGATGTCGTCGGTGCCGTTCCCGTCCTTGTCGAAGATGCCGACCAGCACGACGTGGTCGCTGTTCCCCTTCTGCCAGGAGGCGTTATACAACAGGTCTTCGGCCATGATCGGCTCGCGGGTGTCGTCGTACTCGCCGGTGATGAGGCCCTTCGCCAGGTTCGGCCCGAGGACCTCGACCACCTCGATGCTGCCCTTCGGCTGGAACATCTTCACCGCGTTCCCCTCGCGGTCGCGGACGGGGCGGCCCTTCGGGTCGAACACCTGGCGGATGCGGGACTGCTCGCCCTTGTCGGTGTAATCGAGCGGCTGGACACTGAAAACGACGCCCGTCTGGAGGCGGTCGGCGTACCCCAGGTTGATTTCGACGGCGTTCCCGCGGCGGGACACGATCTTCCCTTTGGGCAAGTCGTAGGGCAGCACCGACTTCTTCGCCTCGTCCCGCTTGCGGAGGTCTTCCAGCGTCTGCTTATTGTCCTGGAGGGTGTTCTTGAGTTGCTCGTTGGCCTGGGCGAGCACGTTCTTTTCCAGGTTGAGATTCGCCTGCCGTTGGCGGAAGGTGTCGGTGTCGTCCTTGTACGCACTGGAGGCGGCTTCCTTGGCGGCGGCCAACGCCGCCACCACCTTCGCCTTCTCGGCAACGGTTTCCAGGCGGGCCTTTTCCAGCTCCTCCTTGGCCTTCGTGTACTCGGCGACGGCGGCGTTGAACGAGGCGTTGGACTGTTCGGCGGCGACCTTGGCGGAGACGGCCTGGAGGCGGATCTTCTCGGCCGCCGACACCAGCCGCAGTGACTCCTGCTGGAGGGAGGTGCTGCGGTTCGGCTGGCTGCCCGACTTCGGCGACGGCGGCAGGTTGCCGTTGGCCGGCCAGTCCCAGAGGAGGAACGTGGCCGGGTCGAAGTCCAGCTTCTCGGCGGCCGCCACCGACTGTAGCCCCCCCCGGATGCGGGCCATGAGTTCCTGCTGCTCGGCCCGCAGCGGGTCGGTGCTGGGCACCCCGCCGAGGACGGTCTTCTCGTCCTCGGACAGGTCCACGCCGACGAGCGACTTGTACATGGACACTCGCTTCCGCTCGGCGAGGAGCAGGTCGGTCGCCTTCTGCTCGGTCGCCTTGGCCTCCTTCACCTTGTTGTTGGCCCCCTCGACTTCGGAGTTGAACTGGTACGCGAACACCCCCAGGGCGATGCTCGTGATGACGAAGAAGGCGAGGGCGATGATCAGGCCGACCTTGCTCTCGCCGGCGGGTTTCGACTTGGCCATGCCGGGGCACCTCGGGGACGTGGTGGATGTCGTGGTGATCGGGAGTCGTGGCGAACGGGCGACGCCGGAACGGTGGCCCCCGCGACCGACTCTCTCCTTGAGAGTAAAAGCGCCGGCGGGGGGATGCAACCGGAAAGGCGGGCGATCCGCGTGCCACTCACGGAATTATACCGGTCGTAGCGGGCGGCGCGAAAACGCCGCGCGGCGACCGTCGCCGGACGGGACCGCCCGCCTGGCGGGATGACGACGGCGGGACCGGCCGATACTGTTGAAAAGGCCGATTCAAGCACGCGCGGGCGACTTTTCCCGTTCGGTTCGCGGCCCCCGAGGTTCCCCGGAATGCCCCCTCCCGCCGAGCCGTCCCGCCGCTGGTGGCACTCCCCGCTCGGCTACCTGCTGGCGGTGGCGGTGACGGTGGCGGTGTTGGTCGAGGGGATGCACCTCCGCGACGCCGACTTCAGTTGCCCGTTCGCCTACGAGAACGACGCCCTGCTGATCCTGCCGATGGTGAAGGCCACCGTCGAGCGGGGCAGCCACTGGCGGAACGAACGGCTCGGCGCGCCGGGCATTCAGGAACTGCACGACTTCCCGGTCGTGGACCACCTCCACTTCGCCGTCATCTGGCTCATCAGCCGCTTCACCCCGGACGCCGTCGTCGCGTTCAACCTGTACTACCTGCTCACCTACCCGCTGACGGCGGTGGTGACGATGGCGGTGTTCCGCCGGTTCGGGGTGGCGGTGCCACTGGCGGCGGCCGGCGGCGTCTTGTACGCCTTCCAGCCGTTCCATTACCTGCGCGGGGAGGTTCACTACTTCCTCTCGGCGTACTACGTCCTCCCGCTGGCGGTGATGGTGGCGCTCTGGACGTGCCTGGGCACGCTGCCGTTCTTCCCGGCCGGGGCCGACGGCCCCCGCCGGTTCCGCCTCCGCGACCCCCGCGGGTGGGTGGCGGTGGCGGTCGCCGCGCTCACCGCCTCCGCCGGCGCGTACTACGCCTTCTTCAGTTGCGCGGTGCTGGCGGCGGCCGGCGTGTACGGGTGGGCGGCGGTCGGCACGTGGCGGGCGGCGGTGTCGGCCGGCGTCGTCATCGCCGTCGTCGGCGTGGGCGGGGTGGCGAATCACCTGCCCACGTTCGCGTACCACGCCAAGTACGGCGAGAACTCCCGGCCGACGACGCGCCTCACCGAGGAGGCCGAACTGTACGGGATGAAGCTGGCCCAACTGGTGCTGCCGGTGGGCGGGCACAACTGGCAGCCGCTCAACCTCGCCCGCGCCGAGTACGACGCGCGGCTCGCGCGGCCGTGCCAGAACGAGAACGAGTTCTCCCCGCTCGGCCTGATCGGCACGGCCGGGCTGGTCGGGCTGCTGGTGTCCGTGTTCCTGCCGGGGCGGCGGCCGGACACCCTCCGGGCGGTGGCCGCGCTCACCCTGTTCGCCGTCCTGCTCGGTACGATGGGCGGAGTCGGCGCGCTGTTCGCGCAACTGGTCAGCCCGCAGGTGCGGTGCTTCAACCGGGTGAGCATCGTCATCGCCTTCCTGGCCCTGTTCGCGGTGGCGTGGGCGCTGAACCGGTGGGTCGGCGGGCGGCCGGTCACCGCCTGGGCCGTCGCCGTCGCGCTCACCGGCGTCGGCCTGTGGGACCAGTTGAACAACAGTTGGTTCCGCCCGACCGGGTACGCCCAGGAGTTGGCCACCGCCGCCGACAAGTACCGCGCCGACCGCACCTTCTTCGAACACGTGGAGGCGCGGCTGGCGGACGTGCCCGACGCCGAGGCGGCGGTGTTCACCTTCCCCTATCTCCAGTACCCCGAATCGGTGCCGGTGGAGGGGGTGGCCGCCTACGACCACGTCCGCGGGTACCTGCACACCAGCCGGCTGCGGTGGAGTTTCGGCGCGATGGCCCACCGCGAGTGGGACGGCGTCCTGCGGGTGGTGTCCGATCAGCCGCCGTCGCAGATGCTGGACCGCCTCCTCCACCTCGGCTTCCGCGGCCTGCTGCTCGACCGCCGCGGGCTGCCGCCGGCCCGGTGCGCGGCCTTCGAGGACGAGCTGCGGCGCGCGCTGGGCGGCGGCGAGACGATCGTCCACCCGGACGGCCACCTCGTCTTCTACGACTTCCGCGGGTACGCGAAGGTGGTGATCGGCAGCTCCGGCCGGGAGGCGTTCGACCGCGCCGCCGCCGCCGAGTGGGAGCGGGTGTCGGTGCTCTGGCTGAAGGGCTTCTTCTGCTATCAGCCGGTGGGAAAGGAGAATCACGGGCGGCTGGCGCGGAAGTCGGCGCAGATCGTGTTCGTGAACCCGACCGACGCCCCACGCGTCGTCCGCATCCGCTTCGTCCTGGCGACGCTCAGCGACGAGCCGGTGCCGGTGACATTCACCGGGGACATCTGGGCCGAGGAGTTCCCGGCCGTGGCCGACGGGAAAGCGGTGGTGGTCGAGCGGACCCTGACGGTGCCGCCCGGCCACCACCGGGTGGACATCAGCAGCCGCCCCCCGGCCGAGTTCTACACGCCCGACTCGCGGAAGTTGTTCCTGGTGTTCAACCAGTTCGAGATGACCGCGTTGCAGTAGCCGCCGCCGGGCCGCCGTGGGTCGGTACAATACCCTTTTGTCCGCCACTCGCGAGACGCCCGATGCCCCTTGACTGGTCCCCGCTGGTGGACACGATCCGCCGGCACCACACCATCCTGTTGATGACCCACATCCGCCCGGACGCGGACGGCCTCGGCTCGCAACTGGCCCTGGCCGACGCGCTGGTGCGGATGGGCAAGCGGCCCCGCGTGGCCATCGCCAGCAAGCTCGCCCCCCGGTACGCCTTCCTGGACCCGCAGCGGAAGGTGATCGAGGACTTCCGCGCCCCCGGCGACGACTTCCGCGACGCCGACGCCATCTTCGTGATGGACACCGGCACCTGGAACCAGCTCGGCGACTTCGCCGACTTCCTCCCCGGCATGGACGTGCCCAAGGCCGTCATCGACCACCACCGCACGCAGGACGACCTCGGCGCGGAGCGGTTCGTGGACGTCACCGCCGAGGCGACCGGCCGCCTCACCTACGAAATCATCCGCGCCCTCGGCGCGCCGCTGTCCCAGTTCGCCGCGCACAGCCTGTTCATGGCGCTGGCCATGGACACCGGCTGGTTCCGCCACTCGAACACCACCGCCGACACGTTCGCCCTGGCGGGCGAGTTGGTCCGCGCCGGGGCCAACCCGACGCCGCTGTACGAACAACTGTTCGAGACGGCCCCGGTCGCCCGACTGAAGCTGCTCGGCATCGCCCTGGACCGCCTGCAAGTGGTTTGCAACGGGCTGGTCGCGTACACCGAGATTCACGTCAAGGATTACGTCGGCTGCGGGGCGGTGCCGGGCGACACCGAGGACATCATCAATTACCCCCGCAGCGTGGACGGGGCCGAGGTGGCGCTGGTGTTCATGGAACAACCCGACGGCGGGACGAAGGTGAGCTTCCGGGCGCGGTCGCGGGTGGACGTGTCGAAGGTGGCCGAGCAGTTCGGCGGCGGCGGGCACAAGTTGGCGTCCGGCGCGCGAACGGGCGGCGACCTGCCCGCCACCCGCGCCGCCGTGCTGAAGGCGGTCGAAGCGGCCCTGAACCTGCCGCAACCGCGATGACCGCCCGCGCGGCCGCTCACTCCGCCTCCCACCAGCCGTCGAGCGTCTTCCGCAGGGCCGCGACGCGGTCGGGGTGCTTGTCGGCGAGGTTCGCCGTCTCCGTCGGGTCGGCGGCGAGGTCGTACAACTCGACCTTCTCGTCTGGCACCCGCGCCGGGTTCGGGACGATGAGCTTCCAGTTCCCGTCGATCACCCAGCGGTATTGCAGGTTCTTCGCCGGCACGCGGATGTCCACGGCGTTGTGCTCGAAGATCTCGCCGAACACCGCCGTCCGCCCGGCCACCGCCTTCGGGTCCAACAGGTTGACGCCCGGCATGTCCTTCGTCGGCGTCCCGCCGACCGCCGCCAGCACCGTCGGCACGAGGTCGATGGAGTGGGCGAACCCGTCGGACCCGCCCGCCGTCACGTGGCCCGGCCAGCGGATGAGCACCGGCGTACGGGTGCCGCCGTCGTACGGCGACCGCTTCGACTTCGGGGCGTACCCGTTCGCGGCCGGGTCTTGGATCCAGCCGTTGTCGTGCAGGTACACGACGATGGTGTCCTCGGCGAGCTTCTTCTCGTCGAGGTGTTTCAGCAGGTCGCCGACGGTCTCGTCGAACCACTCGCACATGGCCCAGTACTTGGCCACGGACGGCGACTTCGTTTTGTCCTTGTACTTGTCGAACAGGCGGGCCGGCGGGTTGTGCGGGGTGTGTGGCATCAGCGGCGCGTACCAGACGAAGAACGGCTTGCCGTCCTTCTGGGCCGTGTCCATGAAGTCCAGCACCGGCTTCAACCCCTGCCGCCCGATGGCCAGCCCGGCGTCCCCGTGCCGGCCGCCCTTGGTCGGGTCGCCGACGGTCATCGCCTCGGTGAACCCGCCGCAGCGGCAGGCGTTGCCCTCCCACCACTTGCCGGACTGGTGCGTGACGTACCCCTTCGCGCCGAGCAACTTGGCCAGGTTCGGCGACTCCTCGAACAGCGACACCATCGCCGCCCGGTCCTTCAGCCACTGCTCGTTCTTGGCCACTTGGCCCGGCTTCACGCCCGGCGGCAACGGCGGGTCGTTCGACGTGATCTTGTGCTGGTGCGGGAACAACCCCGTCACCATCGTGGCGAGGCTGGCCCGGCACAGGCTGGTCGGGACGTACCCGCGTTTGAAGACGAGGCTCTCGGACGCGAGTTGGTCCAGGTGCGGGGTGCGGATCTGTTCGTGGCCCATGAACCCGTAGTCGGTCCACGCCTGATCGTCGCCGATGACGAACACCACGTTCGGCGGGCCGGCGACGGCGGGGGAGACGAACAGCAGCAGGGCGAGCGGGAGGACGGCGCGCATGGTGATTCCCGAAAGGGGAGAGGAAGTCAGAATCCGAGTGTAGCCGATGGGGGATGGTCCCACCAACGCGGCCGTCGGCGGGGGGGTCACTTCGCGTACCGGTCGTACACGGCCTTGCCAATCTTACCGATGGTGACTTCCCCGGCGTTGTCGTCGGTCCACCGTTTGTCCTCGTTCTCGTCGGTCAGCACGCACACCGCCACCGGAATCGTCTTCTT
>JBBRUO010000068.1:0-15677 GCA_038247725.1 Gemmatales bacterium | reverse complement strand
TGTGTTCGCAGGTCCGGTCTGTGGAGTGTCAGGCCAAGTTGAAGAAAGCCATCTCTTCTACCCGGCTGGTATTCTACTTCCCCGCCACTGCCTAAGATTGGTACGGTCGGGCCGCCGTCGTCCTTTCATCGGCCGTCTGGCGGCACGGAGAAAGGAAACCGGCCCCACCGACGTAACAGAGTATGGTATGCGGCGCGGGGCGAACCGGTTGTGCCGGTTCCGCCCGTCACCACGGGAGGCGCGATGGCCACTCCGGAACCCGGTCGCCGGCCGCGCGGCCGGCCAAACCTCGATCAACTTTACGATTCGTTGCAACCGTCCGAACCGGTCGCGGCGAAGACGGTGGTGAACGCCCTCGGCCAGACCTTCGCGTGGCTGCCGGCGGGGTCGTTCCGCATGGGGTCGGACTCGGACGCCGACGGCCACCGATCGAACGAGGGGCCGGTCCACGAGGCCGTGTTGACGAAGCCATTCTACCTGTCCGTCCAGCCCGTCACGCAGCGCGTTTACACGGCGGTCCTGAAGCAGAACCCGTCCTGGTTCAACGCCGAACGCGACGGCAGTCCCGATCACCCGGTCGAGCGGGTGTCTTGGACGGAGGCGGTTCAGTTTTGCGACCTGCTTTCCGAACACCCCGACGAACGGGCCGGCGGCCGCACCTACCGCCTGCCGACGGAAGCCGAATGGGAATACGCCTGTCGCGGGGGTACGGCGGACGCCCCGACGCCGACCGACGTGGTTCACGGAACAACCGCATCCGCCACCGTCGGCCCGCGGCCGTCGAACACCTTCGGCCTGTTCGACATGCTCGGCAACGTGTGGGAGTGGTGCGCCGATTGGTACGGCGAGCGGTTTTACACCACCGCCCCGCTCCGCGACCCGGCCGGGCCGCCCACGGGCACCCTTCGCGTCTGTCGCGGCGGGTCGTGGAAGAACCTGGCGGGCTGCTGCCGGGCGGCGTACCGCAACGCCCTCGCCCCGCACTCGAAGAGTTCCGCCGTCGGGTTCCGCGTCGTCGTGGAGGTCCGCTGAACCGATGACCCGTGTCATGCTCGTCGAGGACAACGACGCCAACCGCGCCATGCTCTGCCGCCGCCTTCAGCCGAAGGGGTACGAGATGGTGCCGGCCGAGAACGCCACCGTCGCGCTCGCCCTGGCCCAGGCGAACCCGCCCGATGTCATCCTCATGGACATCGGGCTGCCCGACATCGACGGGTGCGAGGCCACCCGCCGACTGAAGGCCGACCCGAAGACCCGGCACATCCCGGTCATCGCGCTGTCCGCGCACGCCCAGGCCGCTGACCGCCAGCGGGCTATCGACGCCGGCTGCTGCGAGTTCGAGACGAAGCCGGTGCGGATGGACGAGTTGGTGAAGAAGATCGAGGCCGCGCGGGCCGCGATGCCGAAGCCCGCACCACCGGCCGACGACGCGAGTGACTTCGGCGAGATCACCGACCCGACCGCCACCCTCAGCGGCGCGGACGTGGCCCGCGCCCTGAAGGACGTTTGCCCGATTCGAAAGAAGCACGTCCTGATCGTCGAGGACACCGACGCCAACCGGGTGATGCTTCGCCGCAGGCTGGAGAAGCACGGGTTCGACGTGACGGAAGCCGAAGACGGACGGGTCGCGCTGGAGGTCGTGCGGAAGCACACCTTCGATCTGGTGCTGCTCGACCTCATGATGCCGGAGGTGGACGGCTACGAGGTGCTGACGGAACTGAAGAAGGACCCGGACCTCGCCACCATCCCGGTCATCATCATCTCGGCCATCGACGAGATGGCCAGCGTCGTGCGGTGCATCGAGGCCGGGGCCGAGGACTACCTGAACAAGCCCTACGACCCGGTACTGCTGAAGGCCCGCGTGAACGCCTGCCTGGACAAGCGGCGGCAGCGCGACGAGGAACTCGACCACCTGAAGGCACTGGCGGCGCTGAGCGCGGCGGCGGGTGCCGTGGAGGGCGGGAAGTATGACGCGACCCTCCTGCAACCGGTCGCCGATCGCCCGGACGAACTCGGCCGGCTGGCCCGGATCTTCCAGAAAATGGCCGCCGAGGTCCAGGCCCGCGAAGCGCAACTGCGACAGGAAGTGGAGCGGCTGAAGGTGGAAATCGACGAGGTGCGGAAACAGGAACAGGTGTCCGAAATCACCGAGTCGGCGTATTTCCAAGAGTTGCAGCTAAAGGCGAAGGCCCTCCGCCAGGGCCGTCGCCGGCAAGGCCCGCCGGCG
The DNA here is from genome assembly GCA_038247725.1 of Gemmatales bacterium. Lineage (GTDB taxonomy): Bacteria > Planctomycetota > Planctomycetia > Gemmatales > Gemmataceae > JALHQU01. Next base: position 13,450 of record JBBRUO010000068.1, on the reverse strand, counting down.
TTGGACTAAGTCCGGGAGGACGAGGCTTCCGCCGAAGTTGCCCCAGACGCCGTTGGGGGAATGCAACCCGCCTCTCCTTGTTAGGGGGAGGTGGAAGACGAGAACCGCAACGGGAAGCGAAGTATCGTCATTCGGTGTGACCCACAACTCCCCAGGACACCCGCCGGCATGCCCGCCATCGTCTCCATCCACTCGTACCGCGGCGGCACCGGCAAGTCGAACGTGACGGCCAACCTCGCCGTGTCCGTCGCCATGACCGGCAAGCGGGTCGGCATCGTGGACACCGACATCCAGTCGCCCGGCGTCCACATCCTGTTCGGCCTCGACGACAAGCAGATCACCCGCACTCTGAACGACTACCTGTACGGCCAGTGCAAGGTCGAGGACACCGCGTACCACGTCTCCCCGCCGGAGGTCCGCGCCGGAGGCGGCCGCGTGTACCTCATCCCGTCCAGCATGAAGGCCGGCGAGATCGCCCGCGTCCTCCGCGACGGGTACGACGTGGGGTTGTTGAACGACGGTTTCGAGGAACTGCTCGACAAACTGAACCTCGACTTTCTGTTCATCGACACCCACCCCGGCCTGAACGAAGAGACACTGCTGTCCATCGCCGTCTCGGACATCGTGCTGCTCATCGTCCGGCCGGACAAGCAGGACTTCCTCGGCACCGCCGTCACGATCGAAGTGGCCCGCAAGCTGAACGCCCCTCGCATGATGGTGGTGCTGAACAAGGTGCTGAACAACATGGACATGGCGGCGCTGCGGGCCGACGTGGAGCGGTCCCTGCACGCCGACGTCGGGGCCGCCTTCCGTCTGACGGAAGAACTCATGACCCTCGGCAGCACCGCCCTTTTCCGCCTGAAATTCCCGGAACACCCGTGGTCGGTGGAAATGACGAAACTGGCCGGAAAGATTCTCACCTGACCCTCCGTAATGTCCGGCGGAGGACCGCGCAAATGACCCCGCCGCAACCCCGCCCCGCCGGCCGCACCGCCGCCGAGGTGGTGAAACCCCTGCCGCTTTCCGAACCGGCCCTCGCCCTGCTCACGCCCGAAATGACGGTGCGGCAGTACCTCGACGCGCTGATCGCCGTGCCACTCCGCGTGGACGCGCTGCGGGTGCTGGCCCTCGCGCTGCCGAAGCCGGAGGCCGTGTGGTGGGGCGCGTTGTGCGTCCATCTGGGATTGGCCAAGCCCTGGAAGCCGTCAGCGGAGCAGGCGGTGGAATCGGCCGAGAAGTGGGTGACAACGCCGACCGACGAACACCGCCGCGCCTGCGCCTTGGCCGCCGAGGCCGCCGGGTGGGACACCGCTGCCGGCTGTCTGGCCGGGTCCGCGTGGCTGTCCGGTGGCAGCCTCTCCCCGCCGAAGTTGCCGCCCGTCACCCCCCGCGACGACCTCACCGGCCAAACCCTGGCCGGGGTGATGCTACTCGCCTCCGTGACCGATCCGAAGACCGCCAACGAGAAGCAAGACCAGTTCATCGCCCTGGGACTGCAAATCGCCGGCGGGCAGGTGAAGAAGGGGGAGAAGGCGGGGTGATCCGTCTTCGCGGCGACTCCTGGAGTCGCCGCGAAGCGGGCCGAGACGAACCACATTTCTGTTTTTGCCCACTGCTGCCACTTCTGCTAAACCTGCACCATATCCCCAAGAGGTGCGCTATGAAGTTGTTGTCACTGCTGGCGGTCGGGTGCGTGAGCGGGGTCGCCGTCGGGCAAGGGCCGACGCCGACCCCCGCGCCGATGACGGACGCCGAGTTGAAGGACTACATCAGGCAGAACTACACCAAGACCGAGTACCGCATCCCCATGCGGGACGGGACGAAACTGTTCACCAACGTGTACGCACCGAAAGACGACTCGAAGACGCACCCCATGCTCCTCGTTCGCACGCCGTACAGCGTCGGGCCGTACGGCGCGGACAACTACGCCGACCGGTTGCGGCCGGGGCAGGCGTTCGTGAAAGCCGGGTACATCTTCGTCAACCAAGACGTGCGCGGGCGGTGGAACTCGGAAGGCGAGTTCGTCAACATGCGACCCTACAAGCCGAAGAAGGGGCCGAAGGAGTTCGACGAGACGAGCGACACCTACGACACGGTCGAGTGGCTGCTGAAGAACGTGCCGAACCACAACGGCAAGGTCGGACAAACCGGCATCTCATACCCCGGCTTCTACACCGTCTGCGGGATGATCGACGCCCACCCGGCGATGGTGGCCGTGTCCCCGCAAGCCCCGGTCACGGACTGGTTCGTCGGCGACGACTTCCACCACAACGGCTGCCTGTTCCTGCCGCACTGCTTCAACTTCATGGCCAACTTCGGCAAGCCCCGCCCGGAGCCGACGACGAAGTCCCCGTACCTCCGGTTCGACCACGAGACGCCCGACGGGTATCAGTTCTTCCTCGACCTGGGGCCGGTGAGCAACGCCGACAAGAAGTATTACAAGGGCGAGGTGGCGTTCTGGAATGAGGTGATGGCCCACCCGAACCGCGACGAGTTCTGGAAGTCGAAGAACATCCGCCAGCACATCAAGAATATCAAACCGGCGGTGATGACCGTCGGCGGGTGGTTCGACGCGGAGAACCTGTTCGGCGCGCTGGAGACGTTCAAAGCGGTGGAACGCACCGGCGTGCCGAAAGGCGGCAACACGCTGGTGATGGGGCCGTGGAGCCACGGCCAGTGGAGCCGCGGCGCGGGCACTGAACTCGGCGACTTGCGGTTCCACGTGAAGACCGGCGAATACTTCCGCGACAAATTGGAACTGCCATTCTTCGAGCACCACCTGAAGGGTGTCGGCGACCTGAAGTTGCCCAAGGCGGTGGTGTTCGAGATGGGGACGAACCGGTGGCGGAAGTTCGACACCTGGCCGCCGAAGGAGTCGAAGCCGACCGACCTCTACCTGACCGGCGGGCGGTTGCTCGACTCGCTGAAGCCGATGAAGTACACCCCGGACGAGTTCGTGTCGGACCCGGCGAAGCCGGTGCCGCACCGGTCGGACATCCAGATTAACATGACCGGCGATTACATGACCACCGACCAGCGGCATTGCGCCCGCCGGCCGGACGTGCTGGTGTATACCGGGGAAGCACTGAAGGAAGATGTCACCGTCGCCGGCACCATCGAAGTGGAACTGCACGTCAGCACCACGGGGACGGATGCCGACTGGGTGGTGAAGTTGATCGACGTGTACCCCGCCGACTTCCCCGACCCCGACCCGAACCCGCAGGGCGTGAAGATGGGCGGCTACCAGCAACTCGTGCGCGGCGAGCCGTTCCGGGGCAAGTTCCGCAACGGGTTCGACAAGCCGGAGCCGTTCAAGCCGGGCGAGGTGGCGGTGGTCAAGTTCGCCATGCCGGACACGCTGCACACCTTCCGCGCCGGCCACCGCATCATGGTGCAGGTGCATTCGACGTGGTTCCCGCTGATGGACCGCAACCCGCAGAAGTATTGCGACATCAACACCGCCAAACTGGAAGACTTCACCAAGCAGACGCACAAGGTCCACGCGCCGTCGAAGGTGACGGTGCGGGTGATGACGAAGTGAGCGGAAACTCCCCTCGACAGCGCGGCGGTCGGTTGGCATAACCCCCGCACTTGAGCCATAACTCGGCGCGGTCGGCCACCCACTCGGGGGAGTGGGAGTTCTCGGTGATCCGCGCCGACGGGGGGAAGCCATGCTCCGATTCCGCGCCTGGGGGCCGCTCGCGGCCCTCATCGCCTGTTCCGTCGCGGCCGCGGACACGCCCGCGCCGCGGGTCGCCCCACTATCGCCCGAGGCGATGGTGGCGGCCATGCAAGCCGAGCGGGACGCCTACTCGCGGCGGCTCGATGTCTGCACGCAACTCCGCCGTGTCGCCATCGAGACGAACGACGCCAAACTGGAAGCCGAGGCCCTCCAACTGGAGCAGATGGCGGAGACGACCTACAAGCAGCGGGTGGCGAAGTTGGGTGTGAAGTCGGACCCGCGAACGCCGGTTGCCCCGCTGGAGCGGATCGCCCGCCCCGCCCCCCCCGACGCCCCCGCGACCGCCCCGTCCCGCACCTTCCGGGTGGTGAACCCATGAAAACGACCCTCCTCGGACTGCTGTTCTTGGTGCCCGCCGTCGGCTGCCTGCCCATTTACAAGACGGGCCCGATGTGGGGCAAGGACGGGAAGTCGCGCGGCCCGACCCGCAGTAAGACCGACCCGAACGCGCTCATCATGCCGTCCACGGACGCCGCCGGCCCGGTGATCGAGGAAGGCGGCCCCCCGCCGCCGGCCCCGACGTTCCTGGTGACGCCGAACGAAGTGGACGCGAGTACCGCGCACGACGCCGCCGCCCGCGTCCGCGAGGAGATGCAGCGCGACCTGAACGCGCCGTTCCCGGCCTACCCGGTGGTGTCGAAGGTCCAACGCTGACACCCTTCGAGCCGCGACCGCCGGGGAGGGGTTTCTTTGGAAATCCAACCGCTCCCCGGCGGTCGCGGCTCGCGCGAGAAGTGCCCCCTCCGTCGCGGTCGCGGCTCGCAAACTACTTACAATCCCCTTACGGCCGTTTCCCCGCCGCGAGGGTCTTCGCATGTCGGCATCCCGTCTGACCGTTCTCCCACTCCTGTTGCTCCTCGGAGTCGTCCCCATGACCGCCCGGTCGGATGAGGGCATGTGGCTACTGTCCGCGCCGCCCACCGAGCTGCTGAAAACCAAGTACCAGTTCGACCTCACCCCGGCCTGGCTCGACCGCGCCATGAAGGCGAACGTGCGGTTCAACAGCGGCGGTAGCGGCGGGTTCGTGTCGGCCGACGGGTTGGTCGTCACCAACCACCACATCGCCGCGGACGCGCTCCAGAAACTGAGTACCCCACAGCGAGACCTGTTCGCGGAGGGGTTTTACGCGAAGGACCGGAAGGACGAGGCGAAGTGCCCAGACCTGGAACTGAACGTGCTTCAGTCCATTGAGGACGTGACGGTGGCGGTGAACGCGGCCGTGAAACCGGAGATGAAACCGGCCGAGGCCGCCGCCGCCCGCCGCGCGGTGATGGGACGAATTGAGAAGGAATCGCTGGAGAAGACCAAGTTGCGGAGCGACGTGGTCACGCTGTACCAGGGCGGCGCGTACCACCTGTACCGCTACAAGAAGTACACGGATGTGCGGCTCGTGTTCGCCCCCGAAGAAAAGAGCGCGGCGTTCGGCGGGGACGTGGACAACTTCGAGTACCCCCGCTTCGGACTGGATGTCTCCTTCTTCCGCGTCTACGAAAACGACCAGCCGATCCGGTGCGAGCACTACTTCAAGTGGAACGAAGTCGGGCCGAAGGAGGACGACGTGGTGTTCGTCACCGGGCACCCCGGTACCACGAACCGCCTGGAAACGCTGGCGAAACTGAAACACCGCCGGGACTCCACCCTGCCCGACACGCTCACCCGGTTGCGGCTGCTCGAGGCCGCACTGACGCAGTACGGCGACCGCGGGCCGGAACAGCGGCGGCAGGCGGCCACCGACCTGCACCGGGCGGCGAACGCCCGCAAGGCGTACACCGGGCAGTTGCAAGGGCTTTTGGATCCGAAGATTCTGGACGAGAAACGGAAGTCCGAAATCGGCCTGATCACGAAGCTGGAAGTTGGCGGCCGCGACCCGGCTGGCGACTTGCGAAAGGCGTTCGACGCCGCCATCGCCGCGGTGGCCAAGGCGAACGAGGCGTACCGCGCGTTCGAGAAGGAACACGGCCTGTACGAGTCCGGACACGCCTTTTACAGCGACCTCTTCCCCGTCGCCCGACATCTGGTGCGGATGGCCGACGAGTTGCCGAAGAAGTCCGGGGACCGGCTGCGCGAGTACCGCGACTCGAACCTGGACTCCCTCAAGTTCCAACTCCTCTCCCCGGCCCCCATCGACAAACCGCTGGAACGGGCCAAGTTGCAGGCGTCGCTCACGTTCCTCGCCGAGCAACTCGGCGGCGAACACCCGCTCACCGTTCTCGCGCTCAAGGGCAAGAACCCGGCGGCGCGGGCCGACGAGCTGGTCGAATCCAAGTTGTACGATGTGGGCGAGCGGAAAGCGTTGCTCGACGGCGGGACAAAGGCCGTCGCGGCTTCGACCGACCCGATGATCGCGCTGGCGAAGGCGGTGGACGCCGAGGCACGGAAACTGCGATCGCGGTACGAGACGGAAGTCGATGAGCCGGAACGGCAGGCCTACGCGGAGCTGGCCAAGTTGCGGTTCTTGGCCCTCGGCGACAAGGTCGCCCCGGACGCGACGTTTACTCTGCGGCTGGCATTCGGGGTGGTGAAGGGCTACGAAGTGGACGGCGAGATGCTGCCGTTTCACACCACGTTCGGCGGGGCCTTCGCGCGGGCCGAGGCGATGAAGAATCGCGAGCCGTTCGAGATGCCCACGCGGTGGCTGGACGCGAAGGCGAAGCTCGACCTCTCGACGCCGTTCAACTTCGTGTCCACGGCCGACACCATCGGCGGCAACAGTGGCAGCCCGGTTTTGAACCGTGCCGGCGAGTTGGTCGGCATCAACTTCGACCGCAACCGGCACGGACTGGTGCGGAACTTCGTCTACACCGAGGTGCAGGCCCGACACGTCGCCGTCCACTCGCGGGCGGTGCTGGAAGCCTTGACGAAAGTGTACGACGCCGGGGAGTTGGCGAAGGAACTGACCGGCGGGAAGTAACACCGAGGTCGAATCACGCCAACCACCCGAGGAGTCGTCATGGTCGCCGCCGTCCGCGAAAAGCCCCGCTTCCGCACCTTCGCCGAGGTGCTGGCCCATCTCGGCGACGTGCCTGCGGAGCGGGTGCTGTCCCACCCCGAACCCGGCACCGCCACACCCGAGGACTTGCTCAACCCGGCCATCACCGGCGACCGCCCGTGTGAATTAATCGACGGCATCCTCGTGGAGAAGGCGATGGGTGCGAACGCGGACGGCATCGGCTTTTGGCTTGCCGTGCAAATCTTCAACTTCGCTTCGCTCCAAAACCTGGGCAAGGTGTTCGGCGCGCAGGGTGGGTTTGTGCTGAATGGCATGACCGTCCGGATGCCGGATGCGTCGTTCTACCGTTGGGACAGCGTCAGCGACCCGAACGAACTCGACCACCTGTCCACCGCGTTTTTGCAGGAAGCGCCAGATCTCGTGGTCGAAGTCCTCAGCCCCGGCAACACCAAGAAAGAGATGGAACTCAAGCGCGCCGAATATGAGGCGATCGGGGTACGACTGGCTTGGTACGTCGATCCGGATACGCGAACCGTGGTGGTCGATCCGAAGGGAAAGCTGCGCGGGTCGAAGGTGCTCACCGAGGTGGACACGCTCGACGGCGGCAAGGTGCTGCCCGGCTTCGTCCTGCCCGTGGCCGACATCTTCGCCCGCCGCGCGCCCGCCGCCAAGCCCAAGAAGAGGAAGTGACACCGCCATGTCAGCCAAACGCCGCCGGTGGCCGTGGATTGTCGCCGGCGGGGTGTTGCTGGGCGCGATGACGGCCGGCCTGATCGCGGTGGAGTGGTACACCACTGAGCCGCCGAATTACGCCGAAGTCGAGCCAAGGTTGTTCGTCGGCGGCCTCGTGCCGGCCCCGCCTCGCGGCACGGCTGCCGTGATGAATCTGTGTGAGTCGGAAGATCCCTATCGCGCGGAGTTCCACGAGTGGCACCCGATCCGCGACGCCTCCCCGGCCCCGTCCCTCAAGTGGCTTCGCGAGCGCGTCGCGTTCATCCGGACCCACCGCACCGCCGGTCGCGTGGTCTACGTTCACTGCCGGAACGGTGTCAGTCGGAGTGTCATGGTGGTGGCCGCCTACCTGATGCGGGAACACGGCATCACCGTCGCTCACGCCCTCGCGGTGGTGAAAGCGAAGCGCGACCTCGGCCGTCCGAACCCGGCGTTCCGCGACCTGCTGCGAATGTGGGAGGCGGAACTCGTCCAAACGAGACCCCGAAAATGAGGACACCGGCCCGAAGGCCGGTCTGTCCAAACGGAAGCGATCACTCATCGTGGCCCGCTCAGCACTTCCGGATGACGCCGACCAGCACGCCGAGGACGGACACGTTCTCGTGCGCCGGGTCTACCAGGATCGGTTCCATCGTGCTGTTGCACGGCTCCAGCCGGATCTGGTCCCGCTTCTTGTAGAACTTCTTGAGCGTCATCGCCTTGTCCACCATCGCCACCACCTTCTCGCCGTTGTCGGCCGAGTCCTGCTTCTTGATGATGACGAAGTCGCCGTCGGCGATCTGGCTCTCGATCATGGAGGTGCCGCGGACCTTGAGAACATACAGCCCGTCCGCCCCGAACAGGTCCTTCATCTCCAGCCGGTCGTCCTGCTCGACGGCCTCGATGGTCTTGCCGGCGGCGACGACGCCGAGCAGCGGCAGGCTGAACCCGCCGGAGGTGACGCCGGGGATGGTGATCGCCCGCGCGCGCCCGCCCCGCAGCTCATTCTTCTCATCCCGCTGGATGTACCCCTTCTTCTGCAGCGCCCGCAGGTGGCACATGACGCCGTTCGGGGACGCGATGTCGAAAGCGTTGCCGATGTCGCGGATGGCGGGGGGGTAGCCGTTGTGCTGGATGTAGTGCTTGATGTAATCGAAGATCCGCTGCTGCTGACTGGTCAGATTCGGCTTCTTCTTGTCGGTGACGAGGTCGGTCACGGCGTGTCTCCGGTTTCGGATGGCGGGTTCAGTTGTGTCGAGCACCCGATTCCGTACCGGGTGTCCAGCATGTATGGAACTATATGCGACAACCGTTCAGTTGCCAAGCGGACACCGAGAAATTCCCCCGATTTCCACTTGACAGCATCAGCGACCCCGAGGCCCTTCACCCAGTTCGCCTGGAAATCCCGGAATCCGTCCATATCCGTGATGGGGCGAACGTTGCTCCAGCGAGGACTGTTGAGTGGAACTGCCTCGCCCGCCCTGGTACGCCGATACGTTCGCCCGGTTGCTCGCCGGCGACGACCTCGACCCCGGCACGACCGCCGACCTGTTCCGCGACCTGCTCGCCGGACGGGTGGACGACGTGTGCGCCGCCGGCCTGCTCACCGCCCTGCGCATAAAGGGGGAAACGGCGGCCGAGGTCGCGTCCGCCGCCCGCGCCCTGCGCGAACAGATGACCCGCCTCGTGCCCGTCTCCGGGCCGGTGCTGGACACCTGCGGCACCGGCGGCGACGGGAGCGGCACGTTCAACATCAGCACCGCCGCCGCCCTTGTGGCGGCCGCCTGCAAAGTGCCGGTGGTGAAGCATGGCAACCGGGCCGTCTCCAGCCGGTCCGGCAGCGCCGACGTGCTGCGGGAGTTGGGCGTCCCCATCGAGACCGGGCCGGAGTGGGCGCAACGGTGCCTGGACCGCATCGGCTTCGCCTTCTGCTACGCGCCGCACTTTCACGCCGGCATGGCGAACATCGCCACCGTGCGACGCAAACTCGGCGTCCGCACCGTGTTTAACCTGCTTGGGCCCCTGGCGAACCCGGCGACCGCCGAGTACCAACTGATCGGGGTCGGCAACGCCGAGTTACTCGACACGCTGGCGGCGGCGGCGGCCGAGTTGGGCGGGCGGCGAACGGTGTTGGTGTGCGGGTTCGACGGGCTGGACGAGGTGACCCTCGCCGCCCCGACGATGGTGCGGGTCGTGGAAGGTGGGCAGTTTCATGCGGACGAGTGGGACCGGGACGATTTCGGGTTGGAGGCGGTTCGTCCGGATGACATCCGCGCCGAGAGCGCCGCCGAAAGCGCCGCGATCATCCGCCGTGTGCTGGCCGGTGAACGGGGGCCACCTCGTCGGATGGTGGTCGCCAACGCCGCCGCCGCCCTTTGGACGGCGGGGTCGGTTCGCACGCTCCGGGACGGGGTTCTCGCAGCCGAGGCCGCGCTCGACTCGGGTCAGGCAAACGTCCTCCTGGAACGACTTCGCGCCTCGGCCGTATAACCGCTCCCTACCGGATTGCACTCCATTTTCACTCCGGGACTACAACGCTGGATTCCAACTCGTGAGGCGGTTCGAGATGCCGCGACAGCGAATCAGATTTGACACGGAATGGGCGGAAACGATTTCACGCATCTGCTGATTTGACAATTATTTGGGGCGTGTCACTGCTCAGTTGGCTGGGGGAAATCGCGGATCGCGTTCCCAACCTCTGGCCACGAATTCTCCGACACTGCTGTTGAGTAATTCGGAGGGTTACACCAAGTTTACCATTCCCGTCCGGGTCGCGTTTTTTTATCCTGACTCGGAACTGGTCGGCAGAGATCCCGCTTGACCAAACCCAGATCGACTTTTCACGGAGGTTCCCGCATGTCTCACACCCGGATCGGTACTCTCGGAACGCGACTCGCGGCCGTCGCCGCGGTGCTTCTACTGGCGGGTTCGAGTCAAGCCAACCTCCTGACCAACGGCAGCTTCGAACTCGGCGTCAATCCGCCCGGCCCGCCGAACGACCCGTTCCAGGTGGTGAGCACCGGCGACAACTCGACCCTCACCGGGTGGTCGGTGGGTGGGGCCGTCGGCGTGGACTGGATTCACAATAGTTACTGGCAGGCCTCGGACGGCGACTACAGTCTGGACCTCAACGCCCTCGGCATCGGTTCGGTGTCCCAGTCGTTCGCCACCACCGCCGGCGCGACGTACTCGCTGACCTACGACCTGTCGATGAACCCGGACACCAACAACACGTTCCCGATCCCTCGCGTGGCCACCGTGTCGGCGACGAACACCGGCGACGGCAGCGTCCTGGGTCAGACGGACCTGAACGTGCCGTTCAACGACTTCAACTCGACCTTCACGGACATGAACTGGACGCCTTACGGGCTGACGTTCACCGCCACCGGCGACCTGACCACCGTGTCGTTCGTCTCCGGAAACGATTACGCCGGCGGGATCGCTCTCGACAACGTGTCCGTCGTGGCGACGAATGTCCCGGACCCGACCCCGATCCCGGCCCCGGCCGGGTTGCTCTTGGGCCTGTTGGGCGTCGGCCTCGCCGCCCGCTTCCGCCACCGGAAACAGGCTGCCTGAACCGCCGACGGCATACAACTAGCAACTGTCTCAGGGGCCGGGGCCTTCCCCGGCCTTCTTTCGTTTCCCCACCGTCGCCGAGGTCCGCATGTCTCCCCGCCGCTTCTGTCTCGTCGCCGTCCTCGCTCTCCTCGCCGGGTGGGGCGTGTCCGACTCCGTCCGGGGGATCAGCGAATCGGTCCCTACCGACGAACTGTCGCCGTCCGATGCCCTCCAGGCCAAAGTGGATATCCCCGGCGCGAACGGCACCGAGAGCGTCACGGCGACCCTCGGCTTCCGGTCGCTCGTGCTGACCACCCACTACGGCCCGATCACGCTGGACGTGTCGAAGGCGAACCTCATCACGGTGATGTCCGTCGAGGGGGATATCGCCCGCACAACGGTGGAGTTGTTGGACGGACATCGACTTCGCGGGGCGATCCCGACGACCGCCCTCCCGGTCACGATTGACGGGCAGGCACGGCCGCTGACGCCGGCGGGGGGGTTACGGTTCAAGCTGGTCCGCCCCGGCGATTTCGGCCTCTGGGCGGCACTCATCGGGCTGCTCACGCTGACACTGATGGAGATCGTCCTCGGCATCGATAACGTCATCTTCCTGGCCATCGTCGCCGGAAAACTCCCCGTCGAGCAGCAGCCGAGGGCGCGGCGGGTCGGCCTCGGCGCGGCCCTCGTCACGCGGCTGATCCTGCTGTTCTCCATCACTTGGCTTCTCGGCCTCACCCAGCCGGTGTTCACCCTGCCCGACATGCCGTTGTTCCACGACCCCGACGCGAGGGGCGTGTCGTGGCGGGACTTGATCCTGCTGGTCGGCGGCGCGTTCCTGATCGGCAAGAGCGTGGTCGAAATCCACGACAAGGCGGAGGGCGGTCACGGGACCGGGGAGAAGCCGAAGAAGGCCGCCAGTTTCGCCATGGTCATCTTGCAGATCGCCATCATCGACATCGTCTTCTCGCTCGACTCGGTCATCACCGCCGTCGGCATGGTCGAGGAGTTGTGGGTAATGGTGGTGGCGGTGATCGTCGCCGTCGGCATCATGATCGCCTTCGCCGAGCCGATCAGCCGGTTCGTCGAGCGGAACCCGACGATCAAGGTGTTGGCGCTCAGTTTCCTCATCCTGATCGGCGTGCTGCTCGTCGCGGACGGGCTGGGCCAACACATGAACAAGGGGTACATCTACTTCGCCATGGCCTTCGCCGTCGGGGTCGAACTGGTGAACATGCGGCTGCGGAAGGCATAACCGCACACCCCTGCGGCGGCGGTCGGGTGACAGCGACGGCCGGACGCCTCACTCCGCGAATACCGCTTGATACTTCTTGGGATTCGTCGCCCAGTGATTCTCACCAAGCTTGTCGTGAACGCGGTCGTGAAGGGCGCGCTCGTCCGCCTCGGTTCCGATGACGTAGAGGTCAGTCGTGTCCGAGCAATGAACCCAGCGGAAGCTGTCCTTCCCTGGCCGTTCGCCGTACTCGCGTGTCCGGATCTCCTCGCCACCCGCGGAAACGATCTTGAAATCCGGGCCGGACGACTTGCCAATGAGGGTGGCCCCGCGAACGGTCACCTTCCCGGTCGCCCCGACTTGGAACCGAAACGTCCTCTGTCCCGCGGTCGGTTGTTCTTAGGTCTCGTACCGGATTTTCACCGGCCCACGATAACCTTGCGGGACAACGAGTTCGACAGTCGGGCGAGCGGTGTTCTCGGAGTACGCGATGAGCGTCCGCTGGATACGGCCGTCGCCCCGTTTGGGGAGTGATTGAAACTCGGTCGCGCCGAGTCGAAAGTCGTCTGAAATGCGGTAGTTCGGGTGGTCGGCGTGGATCCAATGCATCTGGTAATCCGCGACGTGGAGAACCGCCACGCCGTTCCGATCCGTTGTCGCCTCCGTCGGTCGCGGCGCGGTGAAGTCGAGCATGTTCGGGTAGCGCACGTTGACCGTCGCGCCACGCACGGGCACATGGGTGTCGCCGTCGATGACTTGGATGGTCATCGCCCGCCGCTCGCGGAACACGCCACACCCGCAGTTGGCCGACGCGGCGAGAGCAAGGATCAGCAGCAATACATGCTTGGCGTCGAAGGTCGGCATGTCGCACCACGATCAGTCGGGATCGGACTTCGTGTGAAGCCTGATGCCTCATGAGTGGCCGGCTGTCAATGCCATCGCGCTCGCCGTCGTCGCGCGAACCGTGACTCAGAGCCAGTACTGAACTTGGGCGGTCTGCACCCGACTCGGACTTCAAACTGCGCAAGCCTGGCTGACTTTGGTCCGCTGCCGCAAACACATGTTAACCGCTAACATCGTGCTCCGCATGTATACATTACTCCGCGAAATCGTGGCCCGGTCCTCGTACTCGCGCGCCAACAATCGACTCGACCGTAACCACGAGAAGTACCGCTCCACTAGCCACCGCTTCGGTTGCGGGATGAATACCGTTTGCCCCGGCAACTTCGAGACGATGACCAATCGATATCGCGCC
>JBBRUO010000067.1:0-15723 GCA_038247725.1 Gemmatales bacterium | reverse complement strand
GGGCCCGGCGCCGGGGGGTGGTGTTTTTTTTTTGTGGTTTTTGGGGGGGCCGGCCCCCCCCCCCCCCCAAAATAACCGCCGGGGCCTGGGGGCTCCCCCCCCCCTCCCGGAAACCAATCTCCCCTCCCGGTCGCGGCACGCGACCGACCTCCCTCAACGAGGGGAGGTGGAAGACCGGTTCGCCCGCCCCCAACGGTCACGTCTCCCTCGGCGGCGACGACGGCGGCACGATCACCGGATCAGTTCGCTGGTCGCCTGGAGCATGTTGTCGGAGGTGCGGACGGCGCGGGTGTTGAACTCGTAGGCCCGCTGGGCCAGGATGAGCGACACCAGTTCCGTCACCGGGTCCACGTTCGACCGCTCTAGATACCCCTGGCGGATGAACCCGGCCCCGTTCAGCCCCGGCGTGGAGATGTTCGGGGTGCCGCTCGACTGCGTCTCGGCGAACAGGTTCCGCCCCTCGGCGCTCAGGCCGGCCGGGTTCTGGAACCGCACCAGCGTCAGTTGACCGAGTTGGGTGGTGACGTTCGTGGCCCCGGCGTTCTGGACGGAGATGGTGCCGTCCGACCCGATCGAGACGCTCACCGCCGTCTGCGGGATGGTCACCTGCGGGTTGATCAGGAAGCCGTCGCTAGTGACCAGGTTGCCGATGTTGTTCAGCCGCAGCGCGCCGTCGCGGGTGTACCGCACCTCGCCGCTCGGCAGCGTCACCTGAATGAACCCCTCCCCCTCGATGGCGACATCGGTCGGGTTGGCCGTGTTCGTCAGGCTGCCGGGGGTGAACACCTTGGTGATGCCGGCCACCCGCGCCCCGCTGCCGATCTGCAGCCCGGTCGGCACCTGGAGACCCTGCGCGCCGACCGACCCCGGCTGCTTCTCGGAGATGTACAGCAGGTCCTGGAAGTCGGCCTGCCCCTTCTTGAACCCGTTGGTGTTCACGTTGGCCAGGTTGTTCGCCGTGTTGTCGATGACCGTGGATTGCACGTTCATCCCGGTGGCGCTGGTGAATAAGGCGCGGATCATGACGGGCACTCCCTTGCGTGTGCGAGACTCGGCCGCCGGGCGGCGGCGGTCACGTGGTCGGGCGGGTGTTCAGTTGCACGCTCTCGGCGATGGTCCGCAGCGCCCGCTGCGCGGCCTCGTAGTACCGGTTGCCGATGATCATCCGCACCATGGCGTCGGCCGGGTTCACGTTCGACCCCTCGCGGTACCCCTGCACCACCCGGCCGGTGGTGGCGGAGGCGGCCGCGTCGTCGCCGAACTGGTACAGCGTCGGCGACACGGCCGTCAGTTGGGTCGGATCGCCGACCCGCACCAGCCGGATGCGGCCGATGGGGACGGTGTCCGCCGACACGGTGCCGTCGTCGGCGATCTGGACGGCGGCCGCCCCCGGCGGCACCACGATGGCCCCGCCGTCGCCCTGGACCGTGAACCCGCCCTGGGTGACGATCTGCCCCAGCTCGTTCAGGTGGAACACGCCGTTGCGGGTAAGCAGCCGGCCGTCCGGCCCGTCCACGACGAAGAACTTGTCCGCGTCGGCGATGGCCACGTCGAGCGGCGCGCCGGTCGGCTGGTTCGGGCCGGGGCGGAAGTCGTGGTACACGCGGTCGAGGCGGGTGCCGACGTAGTCGCCGGTCGGCGCGACGGCCCGGCCGAGGGCGCGGTCGAACGTCTCGAACGTCGTCCCCCGCTGGCGGTAGCCGGGCGTGGTCACGTTCGCCAGATTCGCGGCGGTCACTTCCTGCGCCTTGGAACCAGCTTCAAGCGCCGTCGCGGCGGCGTACAGTCCGCGGAACATGTGGCACCCCGTGAGGAATTCCGGGTCGTCCACGAAACTATCGGCAAGCCGCAGCCGGCAAGTTAAGCGGAATCAAAATGTGCGGCGCAATCGGCAAGTCTACCCCGTTTTTAGGGTGACCGACTCTCTCCGAGAGTCGGTCCGTCGCAAGAGTCGCTCTCGGAGGGAGCGACCCACCCGAAAGACCCGATCACGGAATGGCCCCGGCAATCGGCACATCTTCCGGCCCGCGACTGGGCACGAAAAAGCGGGGGGCGTTCGCCCCCCGCTCGCGGTCACCGGGTTTCGTCGGCCGTCACTACTTCTCGTCGTCCGGGGTCATCTTCACCTGGAACTGGTTGTTGGTGACGCTGATCGCCCCCCGGTCGTTATGCACTCCGGTGAACGACTGGTAACCGCTGTTGCTGAGGGCTTCCTTGAATGCCTTGAGCGCCCCGGTCTTCTTGTCGATGGCCAACATGTGCATCGTCTGCTGCCCCCGCTGCGGGTTCTGCGTGAAGCTCATCGACACGACGCACGGCATCTCGTCGAACCGGTCCAGCGCCACCCGCGGCCCCATCATGGCGTTCTGGTTCGGCTCCGCCCGCAGTTGGCCCTCGGTGTACCACAGCCGCTTGCCGGTGGCCCGGCTGAAGGCGTACAAGTGGCCGTCCATTTGGAGGGAGGAGATCTGCGGAGACCCGTTCCACTGCTGCGCGTTCCCTTGCGAGTCGTCGCGGCGGTTGAGGAACAGGTAGCAGCGGTCGGCGTCCGCCATCACCAGCGGGGACACCACCGCGAACTTCTTGCCGGCGTTCAGGTGCTCTTCGACCTTGTCGGCGTCGATGGCGGCGGACAGGACCGACTTGCCGGTGGCCGCATCGATCACCTCGACCTTGCCGTCCTGGGTGAGGTAGCCGCACAGGTCGGTGCCCTCGGTGCGGAGCGGGACGCTGCCGGCGGGGGCTTCCTTCACCCAGGCGTCCTTGCCGGACACCACGTCGTACAGGCGGAGGCGGCGGACCTCGTTCGCCCCGCCCTCGGTGAGCAGCAGGCGGCTGCCGAACAGCCGCACCTGGCCGTTCGGGATCATCCCGGACAGGTCCCTGGCCCCGCCGCCGACAGCGGCCCCGTCGGCCGCCCGCAGGACGCGGAGGAGGGTGCTCTTGCCGGAGGTCTCGAACAGGTAGATGTGGGTGGCGTCGCCGTACACGCGGGCCTTCCCGGACACCCCGCCGCGGGTCCACAGCGGATCCCCGGTCAGCGGGTTGACGGTGACCAACCCGTCGCGGGTGAGGTAGCTGGCGTAGGACGCCTGGAGGGTCATCGCCTGGCCGAGCCGCACTTCCCAGTCGTCGTTGACGCTGCGGCCGACGGGCTCGTCGCCGCCCGCGGTCTGGTCGAAGATCATGGAGTTGTTCGCGGCGGTCTTGCCGAGCAGGTTCACCTTCCACAGTTCCTTGCCCAGTTCCCCCTTGCTCGACCCCGGCCGGACGGCGGACAGGTCGTAGCAGTAGATGAACTGGCCGCTCCCGCAGTGCAGGAGGGCGAGGTGGCCGTGGACGGCGAGCAGACTCAGCCCCGGCGACGTGTACAGCGGGTTCATCCCGGTGTTCGGGTTGATTTGGAAGCCCGGCAGCCCGGTGAACTTCGCCCGGTCCTCGCCGGACACGCGATCGATCATCTTCAGGATCACCGACTGACCGCCGTCGTTCTGGTTGATGTCGAGGGCGAACCGGTGGCGGCGGATGAACGGCAGTTGGTCGCCGTCGATGTTCAGGGAGTACGACGGCTGGCGATATCCGCCGGCCGAGATCTCCGCCTTGTACTTGCCCGACAGGGACACCGGCTGCGGCAGCTCGAGCGCCGGCCACAACTGCTTATCGGTGATCAGGTCGCTGTAAATATCGGCCCCGGTCTTGCCGTCGCGGACGACCACGTCGGCGAACTCGGTGCCGAGCTTGGCGTACAGGCCGACGGCGTCTTCCATCAGGGTGCGGGCGGTCATCAGCCGGGCCAGCGCCTCGGTGGCGCGGGCCGTCACTGTCCGCTGGGCCGGGTCGCCGCTCGTCTGCCCGAGCAGCCCCAGCAGGAACAACTCGGCCTGGACGCGGTCGTCCTCGTTGTTCGTCAGCATCAGTTTCTCGGCGAGCAGGAACTGCGCCTCGCGGCCGGTGGCGAAGTAGGGGCCGAACACCTTCACGAAGTCGCCGAGGCGCTTCAGGTCGTTGCCGGACTTCACCGCCTCCCACTCGGCATTCACCTGAGCTTCCAGGGGCTTGCGGGCCTCGTCCGTCTTGGCGTTGCGGAGCATGGCGTCGATCCGCCCGCTCGCCCACACGTCGGAGCGGGCCATCGTGTTCGGGTCGCCGGGGACGGGCAGCAGCCGCCCCTTCTCGCCCAGCGCCGCGTAGGCCTGGAAGTTCTGGAACGCCTCCACCAGTTTGCCCTGCTTCTCGCGGCCCTCGGCGACGAGGCTGTAGTAGAGCCCGCGGCGGCGGACCTGCTCGTCCAGTTGCCGCTGCCGCTCCGGCCCCTCGTCGGCCGTCGGCGACAACTCGCACAGGGTCTTGTACTCGGTCAGGAACTTCTCCCCATCGGTGAAGTCCTTCCGGAGGATTTCCGTGTACGCCATGTACAACTTCTCGGAGATTTTCGCCTTGGTCGCGTCGTTCGGGTCGTTCGCCTGGGCCTTCTTGAAGTCGGCGACGGCCAGTTGGAGTTTGCCGTCGTCGAGCAGCAGCTCGCCGCGGCTGGTCAGCCCGACCGGGTCGTTCGGGTTGTTCGCCAGGGCCGCGTCCATCTCCTTCCGCTTCGCCTCGATGAGCGGGAAGGCGGTCAGTCGGGTGGGCGACTGGGAGTACATCATGTCGTCGTGGAACACCAAGTTGCCGAGCAGCAGGCGGTTGTCCTCGCCGTCCGACACTTGCCCCGGCTTGAGGCGGAACGGGGTCTTGGAGGCGGCCAGTCCGGTGACCGGGTTGATCGCCCAGATCTGCGGGATGCGGGCGTCGGTGTTCACGTCGTCGCCGACCATCGGCAGGTAGAAGGTGCCGTCCTTGCCGATCACCCCGTGGCCGCACGGGATGCCGGTCCGCAGCTCGTTCGGCCACGCCGGGGCGGGCACCTTGCGGGCGACGTCCTCGCCCACCAGTCCGACGGCGCGGGTGCCCTTGCTGCCGACGATCATGACCCGGTTGTTCGCCACCCCGCCGACGTACAGGTCCTGCGGCTGGCGGGCTTCGCTCCACAGCAGTTTGCCGGTCCGGAGGTCGAGGCACTGCACCTGATCGGCGTCGTAGGCGGCGACGACCACGCGGCCGCCGCTGATGATCGGGCTGGCCGACCGCCACCGCTCGGTGGCCAGCGGGGAGGCGGACGGCTGGGGGATGCCGGGCCGCGGGCGGGGGAACGGCCGTCCGGGGCCGACCGGCCCGCCGCCGTCCGGCATCTCGGACGTGGCGTAGGTGTGCGCCCACAGCAGGCTGCGGGCGTTCAGGTCCACGGCCACCACCGCGCCGGAGTTGGTCGGGCAGACGATCACCCCGTCGGCGCACGCCAGGAACGACGCCTGGATGCGGCGGAGCGGGTCCTGCTTCAGCGGCGTCATCGCCTTGCCCAGGTTCTGCACCCACACCACGTCCGGCGCGGGGGCCCCGGCCACGTCCTTGCTGGTCGGCGGGACGATGACCGTCTTGAACGGGTCGAGGCAGGCCAACTTCAGCGCCCCGTCGCGCTCGAACAGGGCGTACAACTTGCCGTTGTACGGGAGCGGCGGCCCGAGGAAGTAGCTGCCTTCGGTGAGGGCGGCGGCGTTCGGGAAGTTGTCGTCGTCGATTCCCGCGCCGGGCTTCGGGTCGGCGGCGGGCAGCCCGCCGAGGCTCCACGCCAGCAACCCGGTGTCCACCTCCACGGCGAGCAGCCGGCTGTAGTCCTTCATCCCCCGCGCGCCGGTGTTGATGGCGGCTCCCGGATTGAACCCGCCCATGTTCGGGTTGAACTGCTGGGACGGGGCGGGCGGGACGGCCATGTCATCGACGAAGTACACCAGTTTGCCGTCGTGGCTGAGGCTGCCCTGGTTCGGGTTCTCGAACAGGACGCCGGGCATCTTCGTCTGCCAGTAGCTGGACCACGCGTTGCGGGCGTTGTCCCGCTCGGCCCGGTTGAGGTCCACGTCGTTGCCGGCGAACAGCGCCTGGGCCGCGCCGGAACTGGGCGAGAACCACGCCAGGTCGCCGGCCTGCACCGGCTTCCCGGTCGGCCCCTTGCCGTCCTTGCTGTGGTACGCGTACACCCCGTCGTACCCGCGGAGGATGATCAGGTTCGGGGCGGTCACCGGGAACCCGGCCGGGATGGGGACGATGTTCGGGTTCTTCTTCGCCGCCTCGTAGGTGCGGCGGATGCCCTCGCGGATGAACGCCGCCCCGGCTTTCTCGTCGGCCGTCTCGTCGTTGTAAAGGATCGGCTTGCTGAACGTCGGGATGAGGAACGGGGTGCCGGCCGCGCTGATCCCGTTGCGGGTGGCGTTCCCCCCTTTCATGCCGACGTAGGCGTCGCTCAGCCGGTCGAACATGTGCTCGATCTTGCGGTCCCACTCGGCCTTCACCTGTTCCATCGGGAACATCCGGTCGCCGAACTGGAGGCCGGCGCGGGGGAACTTCTTCTCCACTCGCGCCCACAGGTCGGCGAAGGTGTCG
Source organism: Gemmatales bacterium (assembly GCA_038247725.1). GTDB lineage: Bacteria > Planctomycetota > Planctomycetia > Gemmatales > Gemmataceae > JALHQU01. The sequence continues at coordinate 9,249 of JBBRUO010000067.1, read as the reverse complement.
GGCAGTTTCCCGTCGCCCGCCCGCTTCATGGCGATGCCGGCCTTCACCAGCGACTTCGCGTCCATCACCTCCTCGGCGTCGGCGCGGAGCAGCAGTCGGGTGAACCCGTAGGCGGCCTCGGAGTAGTTGCCCAAATCCAGGTGGATGGTGGCGAGCAGGCGGGCGGCCTCGGCCCCGGCCTTGGTGTGGAAGTACCGCTGGGCGGCCTCGGTCAGCAGCCCGCGGTCGAAGTTGTTCTTCCGCGCCCGGTCGAGCAGGTCGGCGGCGGCCCCGCCGTAGGTCAGCTCGTAGAACTGCCGACCCTCTTGCGCGAACGTGCCGATCAGCCGGTTCATCTCCTCCTTCACGCTCACCCGCCGCTTGTCCGCGCGGGGGTCGTTGCTGTTCGCGTTGTACTGGAAGAAGTAGTCGCTCTTGGCGTTGAGCAGCCCCTGGGCCAACTCGCACACCACCTTCCAGTCCGGCCTGGCCCGGTTCAGGTAGTCCAGCACCGCTTCGAACTTGAGCGACGTGTCGCGGTTCTCCGGGAACGTCAGCTTGTCCACGGTCGCCTTCGGCGGCTCCACCGGTTCGCCGGGGAGGTCCGGCTGGGGGATCGGTTGGAACTGGGCCAGCCCGCTCCGCGGCACCGCCGTGACGGCAACGGCGAGCGCCAGCAGCAGGCCGGTGAGGAGCGAGAGGCGAAGGCGGAGGGTGCGCATAGTGGGTTACTCTACCGGATCCGGGGGCGGCACCGACTGGGGCAGTCCTGGGGTAATTGTCGCGGGTCGTCCGAAGGCGGACAAGGACAATTCCGCGCCGACGAGGCCGACAGTTACAGACGACCGGCCCCACCCGCGCATAACCGTGGGGGAATCCTCCCGCGCGGCGGGTGGGTGAGGGCGGTCGGGAATCTTTTTCCGTCGGCACGTGGTTTTCATTCAATCAACGGTGGCGACGCCCGAACCCCGGATAGACACACCGCCGCGCCGCGGCCCCCGTCGAGGAGACCGTCCCATGTCCCGCGAAGTCGTCGATCCTGTCAGCAACCCCCGCCACCCGTTCGGCTTGCCAATGGGCACCGTCCGCGGGTTCCTGTCCCTGCTGATTTGCAGCTTCTTCTGGATCGTCCTGCTGTCTACCAAGGTGCCGGATGTCAAGCCGCTGCTGGCCCACTTCTTCCTGCTCGCCCTGGTTCTGCTCGCGTTCGCCTCGTCCCACAGTTCTGAGGACAAGAACGGCGGGGTGGCCACCCTGCCGTGGCTGTTGCGGGCACTGTTCGTCGGCGGCAGCGTGGCCGTCGTCGGCTACTGCTTGGCCACCGACCCGACTCAATTCAGCAACCGCATCACCCCCAAGCCGGACGAGTTCAACCAGTGGTGGGGGCCGTTCCTGGCGTGTACGGCGGGCGGGTTCGCCGGCGGCCTGTTCCTGCGGTTCATCCTCGGCCCGCGGAACTACGCCTTCCTCACCATGCGGGCCTGGCTGTCGGTGGTCGGCATGATCATGCTGACCACCGAACTGGCCCTGTTCGTCGGCCTGATGAACACCGAGCGGATGGGCGAGAACTTCTTTCACACCTGGCAGGCGATCGAGATCTGCATCGTCAGCGCGTACTTCGCCAGCCGGTCGTGAACCTCACGGCCGACACGCCAATGTCGCCTCCGTCGGGCGGATCATCGGAGTGGTGATCCGCCCGACGGCGTGCGGTGTCAGCCGTCGTCGTTCGGCAGCACCAGTTGGCAGCAGCCGAGGTCGAGCGCTTCTTTCGGGACCCCGGACAAGATCACCTCGTCGAGCACTTGCGGGGTGATGGAGTACACGACGAACCGCCCACATTTCTCCCCGCGAATCAGCCGGGCGTGCTTGAGCACCGTCAGGTGGTGTGACACGTTCAGGGCGGGGATGTCCGCTCCCTCAATGATCTGGGTGACGTTCCGCTCGCCTCCCGCGAGGAGGCGGATGATGCGCAGTCGCTCGGGGGCGGCGAGCGCGGACAGCACCTCGGCACAGCGTTCGGGTTGAAGGGGGTCACGTCGTGGCGGCACGGGTGGTCTCGGCTGTCGTGGGAACTACTCGGAGGAAAAATCGAGTCCCGATTGGATTCTATGCGACGTCGGGCCTAAAGTGTCATCTTGTCCGCAGGGCAGATGTCGTTCCGTTTTCCCGCCACCGAGATTCCCCATGCGCTTCCGCCGCGCCGGATTCACGCTGATCGAGCTACTCGTCGTCATCGCCATCATCGCCATCCTCATCGGTCTCCTTCTCCCGGCGGTGCAGAAGGTCCGCGAAGCCGCCGCCCGGATGAAATGCTCGAACAACCTGAAACAGCTCGGGTTGGCCCTGCACAACTCTGAGGGGGCGGTCGGGAAGTTGCCGCCGCTGTACCCGTTCACCGCCCCGAACTCGGCGGCGCAGAACTACCGGTACACGTGGAGCGTCCTCGCCCAACTCAGCCCGTACCTCGAACAGACGAACATCTACAACACCATGGATCTGACCCAGATGATGTACGTCGGCTCGCCGGCGGTGATTTCCACTCCGAACCAGTTCGCGGTCGTCCAGAAGGTGGCCATCTTCCTCTGCCCGTCGGACATGGGGGAGCCGGTCAGTTCCGCCTACGGGGTGACGAGCATGGGGCCGACGAACTACGTCGCCAGTCACGGCAACGGGGTGGCGAACAACGGCTCGCCGCTGAACGCCGACGGCCTCTTCCCGGTGCAAAACGGGGTGCGTATCACCGACATCACCGACGGCACGTCGAACACCGCCGCCATGTCCGAGAGTATCCTCGGCGCGGGCGGGGAGAACGTGCCCGGCGGCTCGCCCCCGCCGGGGGACGAGCGGACGGTGTACAAGTACCTCGGGTTCTCAGGCACTTTGCCCGGCGACACTACCTGCGGCGGAACCCCGCTTTCCTGGAACGGGGCGAACCACCGCCAGTTCATGTGGGCGTCGGGCGAGCCGCGGTGCGTCAGCTACAACCACTACTACCCGCCGAACGCCAAGGCCTTCGACTGCGTGGCGAATCACCCCGGCCTGCCCGGGTTCATGGCGGTGGGGTACAAGGCGGCCCGCAGCCGGCACACCGGCGGGGTGAACCTGCTCCTCGGCGACGGCAGCGTGAGGTTCGTCCGCGATTCGGTGGACCCGATCGCGTGGCGGGCGGCCTCGACCCGCGCCGGCGGCGAAGTGCCGGGAGACTTCTAAGTCGGGGGGTCGACTCTCTCCGAGAGTCGGTGTCCGTGCCTCAAACCGAAGAGAAGAGTCGCTCTCGGAGAGAGCACCCACCCTATCGCTCCCCTCCGGGGCGCGGTTCACGAACCACTTAACCCGCCTAACCGATGTCGGCTCCCACCGTTCCCGCCCCACCCACCACCGTCCCGCCCGGCTGGCGGTGGGTTCACGTCGGGGTGGCGGCCGCCGCGATGGTGGCCACCCTCCCCGGCCGCACCCACGGCCTCGGCCTTGTCACCGAGCCGGTCCTGCAAGACCTGTCCCTGGACCGGGTGGCCTACGCCACCCTGAACCTGTGGGCGACGCTCATCGGCGCGGCCTTCTGCCTGCCCGTCGGTTGGCTCCTCGACCGCCTCGGCGTGCGGTGGGTGCTGGCCGGGGTGGCGGCGGCGCTCGGCGTCGTGGTCGTGCTCATGGCCGGTGTCACGGCCGGCGGGAGTACCATCCCTCTCGCTCCCACTGTCGAGAACCAGAACGTCTCCTGGTTCACCACGACGCCGGTGCCACTGGATCTGTTCGTCCTCGTCACGCTGACGCGCGGGCTGGGTCAGAGCGCGCTGTCGGTGGTCAGTCTGGCACTGATGGGCAAGGCGGCCGGGCGGACGTCCGGGCTGGTGGTCGGCGTCTACTCGTTCGTGATGGCCGTCGGGTTCATGGCCGCGTTCGGCGGCATCGGGCAAGTGATGGGACAGCCGGAGAGGGAAGCCAAAAGCCGCTTCGAGGCTGACACGCGGGCCGGCACCGCGACGGGCACACTCGACGACTATCAGGCACGGGCGAAGGAGGAGTATCGCGGCCTGTGGCGGAAAGTCTGGGGCGGCATCGGGTGGTCGGTGGTCGGGGCGGCGGTGGGGCTGCCGCTGCTCGTCCGCCGGTTGCCCGCCCGGCGACACGAGACGCCGGACGGAGATGACGCCGAGAAGCCGAGCCTGACGCTGCCGCAGGCCGCCCGCACCGCCGGCTTCTGGGTGTTCGGCCTCGCCACCTCGTTCTACGGCCTGCTCACGTCCGGCCTGTCGCTCTTTAACCAGTCGGTGCTGGCCGAGCGGGGGTTCGAGGCGTCAGTCTTCTACACCATCACGGCCGTCGGCCCGCTGGTCGGACTGGCGGCGAATCTGGTGTCCGGCCTCTTGGCCCGCGCCGGGGTGCGGCTCGGCGACCTCCTGGCCGGCGCGATGGTGATGCAGGGCGTGGCGCTGGTGCTGTTCCCGAACGTCACCACCCTCACCCACGTCTACGCCTACGCGGCGGCGATGGGGGTCGCCGGCGGCGCGCTGACGGTGGTGTTCTTCGCGTACTGGACGCAGGCCTACGGGCCCAAGCACCTGGGCCGAATCCAGGGCCTGGCGCAGATGCTCACCGTGTTCGCGTCCGCCGTCGGTCCGCTGGTGCTGGCCGCCGGCTGGCGGGCGCACGGCTCCTACGCGCCGGTCCTCCAGCAGTTGTCCGCCGTGTCGTTCGCGTTCGCCGTCCTCGCGGCCGTGGTGCCGATGCCGAATCGCCCTCGGTCGGAACCGACAGCCACCCCCGGAGCCAGCCGATGACCGTCTCCCCTTCGTTGCGACCGGCTTGGGACCGCGACGGGTTCGTCATCGTCCGCGGCCTCTTCGACCCCGCCGAGATCGCCCAGGCGAGCGCCGACGCCGACCGGGTGCGGGACGAACACCGCCGGCTGATCGACGTGAAGAACATCCGCTGCCGGTGGCAGGATAACGTGTTCACCGGCGAGTGTCAGTTCGACGCCTTCGACCCGATCATCGACCTGTCCCCGGCCTGCCACGCGCTGGCCAACGACCGCCGCCTGTTCGCCCTGTTGCACGACCTGTACGGCGAGCCGGCCGCGCTCTTCAAAGATAAACTCATCTACAAATTGGCCGGCGCGAAAGGGTACGGGCTGCACCAGGACTGGATCGCGTGGGGGGACGACCGCTTCCCCCGCAGTTTCCTGTCCGTGCTGGTGCCGCTGGACCCGTCGGACGAGGACAACGGCTGCACGCTCGTGTACCCCGGCTATCATCAAGACGGCCCGCTGACCCCGACCGACGGCACCTACCGCGAGTTGCCCGCCGGCACCGTGGACGAGGCGAAGGCCGTGCCGCTGGTGCTGGCCCCCGGCGATGTCGCCGTGTTCGGCGGGTTCACCCCGCACCGTTCGAATGCCAACCGCGCGGATCGACCGCGCCGCCAACTCTACTACAGTTACACCAAGCGATCTGACGGTGGCGAGTTGCGGGAACGCCACTACCAGGACTTCCACGCCTGGCTCCGAAAGAAGTACGCCGAACACGGCAAGACCGACGTGTATTACGAGTGAAGTCCACTGGACCCTGGGCTGTGTTTGTGGCAGCCCTTCGGGCTGCGGCTGTTGGGTCATCAGTCCGAAGGACTGGGGCAACACAACCCAGGGCAACGCTCTGGGTCCGGTTCCCCCCTCCTCGAACGCCTCGCAACCGCCCCCGCCCCATACCCGGTACCGAAAATGCCCACCGACACCCTTGTCCGATTCCACATCTCGCTGAACGTGTCCGACCTGGCGAAATCGGTCGCCTTCTACCGGGCGCTGTTCGGCGTGGAGCCGGCGAAACTCCGCCCGGATTACGCCAAGTTCGAGCCGGATAGCCCGCCGCTGGTGCTTTCGCTGGAGCCGACCACGCGGGCGGTCGGCGGCCCGCTCAACCACGTCGGCATCCGCCTGCCGGACTCCAAGGCGCTGGTGGCACTGCAATCGAGAATGGAGGTGGCCGGGCTACGGTCGCAGCGGGAGGAGGGGGTCGAATGCTGCTACGCCAAGCAGACAAAGTTCTGGCTGCACGACCCGGACGGCACCCTCTGGGAGGTGTACACGCTAGACGGCGACATCGAGCACCGGGGCGACGGGCAGCGGCAGGAGGCGGTGCTGCTGGGGGCGCCGACCGTCACCCGGACCGTCGAATGGGAACACCGGATGGGCGACCCGGTGCCGGAGCGCATTCCCCTCGAAGCCGACACCGCCGATGAGGTTCGGCTACGGGGCACGTTCAACTTGCCACTGACCGCCGAGCAGCGGGCCGGTGTGGTCGGGGAGGCGATGCGGGTGCTGAAGCCGGGTGGCCGGGTGTTCGTCCACGTGCTGACGGCCGAACACCCGGTCGAGGCCCCGGAGTTGCCCGGCCCGGCCGGCGCGGTGCGGTACGTCCCCCGCGAGTCAGAGCCGGTGCGGCTCATCGAAGACGCCGGCGGGACAGGCGTGCGACTCCTCAAGTTCGACGCCAAGCCGTGCTTCGTTCGGAACGGGGTCGAGATGCGGGAGACCCAGATCGAGGGGCGGAAGCCGGTGCCGGTGGCGGCGACCGAATCGGTATGGGAGGTCCTGTACCGTGGGCCGTTCGACCGAATCGACGCCTTCGGGCGGGCATTCCCCCGAGGTGTGCGGGTGGAGGTGCCGGCCGGTACCGCCGCACACCTCCGCACACCGGAACTGTCCGCCCAATTCACCGTGTTCGAGCCGACCGCGAGCCGCGTCCACGCCGCCAACGCCTGTGGCGGATGACCACTCATAGCGTTGCCGTAACGATCACGTCTTCCACACCTGGCAGGCGTTCGAGATCTGGATCGTCAGCGCCGACTTCGCCACCCGGTCGTGACCCGGATCGGCTAGAATGAAGGCCGCGCCGACCGTCGGCGCGGCCTTCATTTATGGAGTCGCCATGTCCGCCGTCGCGCCCTCGCCGCCGGTTCACCGGCCGAACCCGCCACCCGCGTTGCCGCTGCCGTGCGGCCTGCCGCTGCAAGCCGGGCAAGCGGGGCTGAAACGGCTAACCGTCGTCCAGTACGAGGCCATGACCCGCGCCGGCATCCTGGCCAAGGACGACGCTGCCGAACTGATCGAAGGCGACTTGGTGAACAAGTTGCCCCAGAACACCCCGCTCTGCGGCAGCGTGTTTGCCGCCCAAGACATCCTATCCCCACTGCTGCCAGCCGGGTGGATTTGCCGCGTCCAACTGCCGATCCGCCTTCCCGACGGGATGCCCGAACCAGACCTCGCCGTCGTTCGGGGGGACCGGCGCGCGTACTTCGCGCGCCAACCGGAACCGGGCGATTTCGGCATCGTCATCGAGGTGGCCGACACCTCGCCGGCGGTGGACCGCACTGACAAGCAGCGGTCCTACGCCCGCGCCGGTATCCCGGAGTTCTGGATCGTGAACTTGACCGACCGGACGGTCGAGGTGTACACGCAACCGCAGCCGAGCGCCCCAACGCCCGGCTACGCCACCCGCACTGACCATACGGACGCCATGTCCCTGCCCGTGATGCTGGACGGTCGGCAGGTGGCCGTGATTTCGGTTGCGGACTTGCTGCCGTGACACTTCACTCTTTGGCGGTCGCCGTCCACGTCGCGGGCGGAGTCGGAGCCGTCGTGGTCGGCCTGTTAACGGCGGTCGCCCCGAAGTTCGGTCGCTTCGCCACCCGGCACCGGCGATTGGGGCAACTTTATGTCGCTCTGCTCGGCACTTCGTCCGTGGTCGGTATCCCACTCGCCTTTTCCCGCGACAACACTTACCTCCTGCTCGTCGGCGCGTTTACGGCGGCGTTCCTCGCCTTCGGCTGGCGAACCATCATACTGGCCCGGCGGGAACGAAACCGGGTGCGGGCCGACCGCCTGCTCCGGCAGCACGTCATCTGGATGGGCGGGTCGTACATCGGCGCGTGGAGCGGGTTCTTCGCCAACAACTTCGTGTTCGGCACCGACACGGAGGCGGCGATCTGGTTCTACGCCTTCGGGCCGACGGGGATCGGCGCGGTCGTGCTGGCTGTCACAGTGCCGCGTGTGCAATGGCGAAGACCTACTTCCCCTCCAACCCGTGGCCGACGAGTTCGATAAACACGTCCTCCAGCGTCGGCTCGGACTTCGTCAGGCTGAGGATTTTGCCGCCCCCGGCCACCACCCGCTGCACCACCGCCCCGATCACCGCGTCCTCGGCCAGACTGACCCGCAGTTCCACCGTCGTCGGCGTGTCGGTCGTGGTCGCTGCCATGACGCCGGGCAACTCGCCGACCTCGGCCGCCCCGGTCGCGCCCGGCGACAGGCTCAGTTGAAACACCGGATGTTCCTGCACCTTCCGTTTCAGGTTCGCGGGCGTGTCGCAGGCCAGCACCTTCCCCCGGTCGATGATCGCCAGCCGGTCGCACAACTCGTCCGCCTCGGCCATGTAGTGCGTCGTCAGCAGCAGGGTGCGGTCGGGCTTCTCGGCCATCCACTTTCGCAGGAACACGCGGATGGCCCGCGCGCTGGTCACGTCCAGCCCCAGCGTCGGCTCGTCGAGGAAGAGGATCTTCGGGTCGGTGATGAACCCCCGGCAAAAGTTCATCTTCTGCCGCTGGCCGGTGGACAGGTGCGACACCCGACTGTCACCCTTGTCCGTCAGCGCCACCACGTCGAGCATGTGGTCGATCCGCTGCTTGATCTCACTGTTGGCGACACCGTAGATGCGGCTGAACAGCCACAGGTTCTCGCGGACGGTGAGGATGCCGTACCCGCTGCTCTCGCCGCCGGACACCATGTTGATCTTCGGCCGCACCGCCTTCGCCTCGGCGACGACCTCCAGCCCGTCCACCCACGCCTGCCCAGACGACGGCGCGAGCAGGGTGGTGAGGATTTTGATGAGCGTGGTCTTCCCGGCCCCGTTCGGCCCGAGCAGGCCGAACAGTTCCCCCGGCTTCACTTCGAGGCTGACGCCATCGAGGGCGGTGAACACCCGCGACTCGTCCGGGTCGGCGGCGCGGTCCCGCCGCTTCTTCTTGGGTTTGACATAGGTGCGGGTCAGACTTTCCGTGCGAATGGCGGGCGTGATCATGGGGGAATTGTAGCGGCCGTCGGTGTCGGGAGGGAGCTTATCATTGGCCCGAGACCAGCCACCCTCACGCCGCTGGCAGTTCCAGCACGAAGCGGGCACCGGGGGTGTCGCTGGGGCGGTACGACAGGGTGCCGCCGAAGAGTTCGGCCCACTGGCGGGCGAGGGACAGGCCGAGGCCCGCGCCGCCGCTGTCGGCGGT
>JBBRUO010000066.1:0-15867 GCA_038247725.1 Gemmatales bacterium | reverse complement strand
TCGCCCCGGGGGGGCGGCCGCCGGGCCCCCCCGTCCCGGCTCCGCCCGGGCGCCCCCTGCCCCCCCCCCCGCCCCCCCCCCCACCGCACCTCCGGTGCGAATACAAAGAAACGCCCAGAAAAAACCCCGTTGAAATGGCTGTCCCTTGGGGGTGCCCTCTTCGATACCCGGAGTTTCCCCATGCCCCGCTACCTGACCCTCCTCGCCGCCGTCGCGCTGGTCGCCCCGGCGGGCGCGCAGGACAACGCCAACGACGCCACCGAGAAGGCGCTGAAGGCCGCCGCCTTGAAGGCCGCGCCGTTCATCGCCAAGATCGACACGGCCGGCGGCCGCGGGGTGATCGGCGGCGGCCAACCGGCCCGCCCCGGCCAGCCGCCGACCCCCGGCGTCAAGAAGGGCGTCGGCCCGACCTCCGGGGTGGTCGTCAGCAAGGAGGGGCACGTCATCAGCTCCGCCTTCAACTTCGCCAACAAGCCGACGGCCATCTTCGTCACCATCCCCGGCCGCGAGCGACTCACCTACGAGATCGTCGCCAACGACACCTCCCGCATGTTGACGCTGTTGCGGATCAAGTCCGAAGACGAGCGGGCCAAGGCCAAGGACATCCCCGTCCCGCCGGCGTTCCCCACCAAGGACGTGTCGGTCGGCCAGTGGACGCTGGCGCTGGGCCGCGCCCTCGACCCGGAAGTCACCAACTTCCCGTCCGTGTCGGTCGGCATCGTGTCCGCCACCGGCCGCATCTACGGCAAGTGCATCCAGACCGACTGCAAGGTGTCGCCGGTGAACTACGGCGGGCCGCTGGTGGCCGTGGACGGCCGGCTGATGGGCGTGCTCATCCCCGCCTCCACCACCGGCGAGGGGGAGACGGCCGGGGTCGAGTGGTACGACTCCGGCATCGGCTTCGCCGTCCCGATGGAGACCGTCCTGGATTCCGCCAAGCGGATGATCGCCTCCGGTAAGGATCTCCGCCGCGGCGTCCTCGGGTTCATCCCCCAAAACGCCACCGAGCGGTACAACGTGCCCGTCGTCGTCGGCACCGTCGCCCCGGAGTCGGTGGCCCTGAAGATCGGCCTGAAGGTGGGCGACACGATCACCGCCATCGACGGGGTGGCGGTCGAGAACTACTCCGAGTTGCAGCACGCCCTCGGCCCGAAGTACGAGGGCGACGCCATCGACCTGACCGTCGAGCGGGACGGCAAGCCGGTGAAGTTCGACAAGGTGGTCCTCGGCGGCACCGACGTCACCTTCGCCCAGCCGTTCCTCGGCATCCTGCCCATGCGGGACGACAACGATCCGGGCGTCGAGGTGCGGTTCGTGTACCCGAAGTCGCCGGCGGAAGCGGCCGGGCTGAAGGCCGGGGACCGCATCACCAAGGTCGGGGCGGTCGCGGCCGCCGGCGGCCCGATGCCGCCCAAGGGCAAAGGCCCGGCCGACGGTCTCACCCCCATCACCGGCGGCCGCAGCCAGATGGTGCAGTTCATCACCCGCTTCGCGCCGGGCGTCGAGATTCAGATGGAGGTGAAGCGGAAGGACGGCGGCAAGGTGGAGACGGTGAAGGCCAAACTCGCCGCCATCGTGGAGGACCTGCCGGCGCGAGACCAACTGCCGTACCCGGCGACCAAGGAGAAGGCGCTGGAGAAGCCGAAGGCCCCGATGCCCAAGGGCGGACCGGCCCCGAAGAAGGAGGAGCCGAAGGACGACAAGAAGGACGCCGACCTGCCCGTCGGCTTCCTGGACAAGAACCCGACCGACGAGACCAAGCCGCTCACCAGCCTGACCGGCCGCGAGTATTGGATGTACGTGCCGGACAACTACGACAAGAACCGTAGTTACGGCGTCATCCTGTGGCTGCACGCCACCAAGGGGCAACCGGACGCGAAGGCGATGAAGCAGACGTGGGAGCTGTTCTGCGACCAGGCGCACTTCATCCTGATCGGGCCGAAGTCGAAGAACCAGGGCGGGTGGACGCCGAACGAGACCGAGGACGTGGTGAACGCCGTCAACACCGCCCTCAAGCCGTACACCATCGACCGCACCCGCGTCATCGCCCACGGGATGGGGCTGGGCGGACAGATGGCGCTGTACATGGCGTTCCACGCCCGCGACCTGATCCGCGGGGCGGCCGTCAGCGGGGCGGTGCTCGGCATTAACCCGAAAGACAACCTGCCGACGCAGCCGCTGTCGTTCTTCATCATTGTCGGGGATAAGGACCCGCTGCTCAAGGACATCCAGGAGACCCGCGACAAACTGACGGAGAAGCGGTTCCCGATCATCTACCGCGAGATCAAGAACTTCGGCAAGGAGTATCTCGACCAGAAGACGCTGGACGAGCTGGTCGTGTGGCTGGACTCGCTGGACCGAATTTGACGGCGTCGGCGACGCGCTCGGATTCCGGTGTCTGACAAACAGCGACCCGCCGCCGATTCCCGGTGGCGGGTCGCTGTTTCATTTCGGCGTGCGAATCGGCACCGCGTTCAGACTCGTGGATTCGCGTGACTCTGAAGAATTCGACTGTGGCTCTCAACGTTGCAATGGCGGCAGGAGAAAAATTCAAAATCATTTCCCGACGCGACTATACTGAAAAAGCTGCGGAATCAAGTCGCTTGGCCCATCCGGCGCGGGTGGCAAAACCGTACGAAGTGTTAACGAAGATTGCTTCGGACGGGAAATCGCTCTATAAGATTTCGCCCGCCCGCGACGCATCGAAAAATCGTCTCGGGTACGGCATCGCGGCGAGGTGCCGCACCCGACCTGCTCCCCCTTTCGCTCCGCGGACGGGCGGCGCGGTGACGGTTCTGCGACTTATGCCCGCGCTGCCGCTGTCGGTCTCCACCGCCAGCACGGTTTCGCCGCGCAACGTGCCGCGTTCTCGTTTCATCGGTCGATACCGCATTTGCGGGTCTCCCAACGAACCACGGACCCCGGCCTTTCGGCGATTGGTTGACAGTCGCCGCCGCGTGAGACGGATCGCCCCCTCACAACCGGCCCGCCCCGACCACAGGATGGACACCGAATGTCGCGCCTCCGCCGCCTCCGCACCGACGCCGTGCAGTCGCCACTCGAAACCTACCTGCGGGAGATCAACGAGACGGCCCTGCTGACGGCCGACGAGGAAAAGGACCTGGCCCGGCAGATCGGCGTCGGCGACACCGCGGCCCGCGACCGCATGGTCCGCGCCAACCTGCGGCTGGTGGTGAACATCGCCCGCGGGTACACCGGCAAGGGCCTCGCCCTCCAGGACCTCATCGAGGAGGGGAACCTCGGCCTGCTGCGGGCGGTCGAGGGGTTCGACCCGAACATGAACACGCGGTTCAGCACCTACGCGAGCTACTGGATCAAGCAGAGCATCAAACGGGCGCTGGTGAACACCGCCAAGACCATCCGCATCCCGGCGTACATGGTCGAGCTGCTGTCCAAGTGGCGGCGGGCGACGAACAAGCTGACCGACGAGTTGGGCCGCCCGCCCACCCCGGAGGAGATCGCCAAGCTGCTCGGCCTGCCGAAGAAGAAACTGAGCATCATCAAGAAGGCGATCCGCGTGTACAACAGCGCGCCGCAGACGGAACAGGCCGGCGAGCAGGGGTGGAGCATCGACGAGATGCTGATGGACAACCGCAGCAAGACGCCGGACAATGAGATGGTCGAGAGCGACGACCTGAAGCACGTGCTGGTGCTGCTCGACAAGATGGACCCCCGCGAGGCGACGGTGCTGCGGATGCGGTTCGGGCTGGACCAGGAAGAGCCGCGGACGCTCAAGGAGATCGGCGAGTCCCTCGGCCTCACCCGCGAGCGGGTGCGACAGATCGAGAGCGAAGCGCTCGCCAAGCTGAACGAGAGCCTGTCCGGCGACTGACCCCGCCGGACACGAAGTAGAACCGCACCGCCCGGCCCCGATTGTGGCCGGGCGGTGTCGTTTCCCTCCCGTCCACCGAAATCCGCCGACGGCGGCGCAATTCTGTTCTCCCGCCGTCGTTCCAACCGATAACGAGTGACGCCATCCTCGCGTGGGGCGTAATCGCTCATGTGGGGTTGACACGCCGGCTCAGGAACGGAATCCTGCCGGCTTCAAACGGAGAGGCCCAAACAATGCGCCGCACGATGCTCGCGCGGGTGGTTACGGTCGGAACCTTGGCCGCCGTCGCCGTCGGGAACACCGGTTGCTCGACCATGAGCAACACCGAGAAAGGGGCCGGCCTGGGCGGGGCGCTGGGGGCCGGGGCCGGGGCGCTCATCGGCAGCGTGTCGGGCAACCCGAAGACCGGGGCCGTCATCGGCGGCCTGCTCGGGGCCGGGGCCGGCGGCATCATCGGCAACGACGTGGACCGCCAGGACGCCCGCGACGCCACCGCCCGCCACGACTTCGCCAACCAGCAGTACGCCGCCGCCCAGCCGTCTCGCCTCACCGAGGTAGTGGAGTTGGTGAAGCAGGGGCAGGGCGAACAGGTGATTCTGAACCACATCCGCGCCAACCGGATGAGCTTCGCGCTGAGCGTGTCGGACCTGGATTATCTGAAGTCGAACGGGGTGCCGGATCGGGTGATCGCCGAGATGCAGACGGGCGGGTCGCCGCCGCCGCTCGTGCGGGTCAGCCCGCCGCCGCCCCGCACGGTGGTGGTGCGGGAGGAAGTGGTGGTGCCCGTCTACGACCCGTGCTGGGGGCCGCCGCCGGTGTTCTACCCCCGTCACCGGCACCGGCCCGTCGTCGGGGCCACCTTCAACTTCCGCTGAGGATCGCCTCCAGCCGCCCCGCCGCGCGGCGGGCGGCGGCCGCCGGGTCGAACCGCGCGCGGGCGAACGCCTCCGCCCGCCGGCCCAACTCCTTCGCCTCGGCCGGGTTCTCGAACACCCACCGCATCCGCTCGGCCGCGTGGTCGAGGTCCGGGTCGGCCCAGTGCCAGCCGGCGCGGTACGGGCCGTGGTCGCGGTCCAGTTCCACCACCTCGCACCGCACCGGCAACCCCACCCCGACCGTCACGAACTCGGCCGTCGCGGAGTAGTCCGTGGCGATCACCGGCTTGCCCATCCGCATCGCCTCGGCGACGGTGAACCCGAACCCCTCCGCCCGGTGCAGTGACACATAGCTGTCACACAGATTGAGCAGGGCGAACAGTTCCTCCGGCGGCATCACGCCCGTCAGCGGCGTGACGTTCAGCCCCGCGCAGGCCGCCTGAATCGCCTGGAAATCGTCGGGGAAGGCCTCGGCCCGGTTCACCTTCAGGACCAGGTGCGCGGCGTCCGTCGGGGCGAACGCGCGGCGGAACGCTTCAATCACGCCGAGCGGATTCTTCCGCTCCAGCACCCCAGACAGGTCGAACGTGAACAGGAACAGCGTGACGCCGTCGGGCAGCCCGAAGACGTGCCGAGGCAGTGGTAAGAAGTCCGGCACGGCGACGCCCGGCGGCATCACCACCACGGGGCGATCCGGCTCCCATGCCCGCAACCCCGTCGCGGCGAACTCGCTCAACGCCCAGAACTCGTCGGCCCACGTCGCCGTGGCCAGCGGTTCGGGCGGGAAGTCGGCCAACTCCCACGCCCACGCGGCGATGCGGTAGACGCCCTCGCGGAGGTGCAAGCCGCACGCCGGGAACAGCGGGTCGAACGGCTGCATCGCCCCGGATTCGACGACCGTAACCGGGTATCGCTCGAAGTCGAGGAAGCCGCCGGGCGGGTCGCCGGGAGACACCGGCGGCGCGGGGGTGGCCCGCCGCGCGATCGCGTAGCCGAGGTCGGCCAACCCGTCGGCCAGGCGCACGGCCACCTCGCGCAGCCCGCAGACGTACCGCCACGGGGCGACGATGGTGACGCCGCGCGCGTTCGACGCCGGCGGGAGGTCGAAGTCCGCCGGGGCCAGCGCGGCCCGCCGGAGCCAGCCGCCGGGGCAGGCGTACTCGGTGGAAATCCACGCACGAAATGCCCGCCACCCGCCGGGAGTGAGGGCCTGCGGGTGCGCCGCCTGCCACTCCGGTTGCACCCGGTAGGTGTGCACCAGCCCGCGATCCAGCCGCGCGTCCAGGTGTCGCAGTGCCGCCACCGCCCCGCCCGCCGACACGCCCCCCTCGCCGCCGTGCTTCAGCACCCACATGAGGAACTCGCCCCGGCCGGCGGGGGTCAGGCCGAGGGGGAACGTGGCCCGCAGGTCCGGCCGTGCCTCGTAGCACCGCAGCACCGCCTCCGCGTCTTCCGGAACGGCCCGCAGCGGCACCGCGTCCAGATCGAAGAAGGTGCGCTCGGATTCGCCGGTGACGAACACGCTGGCGCGGCGACCCGCGGCCGCGAGCCACCGGCGGATGGTGGCGCTCATCGCACCTCCACGGTGCGGAACGGCACCGTCGCCGGGCAGGTCAACCGCGGGATCAGCACGTTCATGCGCGGGTCGGGGTCGAGGAGGGGGGACGTGAACGGGTCGCCGGTGCGGAGCAACTCGGCGTACCGCTCCCGGAACAGCGCCGTGTCCGCCGGGTGCCGGTCGCTCGTCCCCCGGCTCTGGGATTCGGAATGGAATAGCACGGCGTGCGCGTCCCGCAACACCTTCCAGCCGTTTGCCCGGATTCGCAGGCACAGGTCCACGTCGTTGAAGCCCACGGCCAACCCCTCGTCGAACCCGCTCACGGCGGCGAACACGTCTGTCCGTACCAATAGGCACGCGGCGGTGACGGCCGAGTAGTCGCGGGTGCAAATGAGGTCGCAGTTCTCGCCCGGCTCGCGCTCGAAAGCGTTCCGGGAGAACGGCCGCCCCCGGAAGGCGTTGTCCGCGCCGCCCAGCAACCCGACGACGATGCCCGCGTGTTGGATGCCGTCGTCGGGGTAAATCAGCGTCGCCCCGACCGCGCCGACGTCCGCCCGGCAGGCGAAGCCGAGCATGTGTTCCAGCCAGCCGCGTTCCGGCGCGGCGGTGTCGTTGTTCAGGAACAGGTAGTGCGAGTACGGCCCCCGCACCGCCGCGACCGCCGCGTTGTTGATGGCCGAGAAGTTGAACGGCCCGATGGCACTGACAACGCGGTGTCGCCGATTCAACTCCGCGAGGTACGCGACGGTTTCCGGGTCGTCCGACTCGTGATCGATGACGACGAGGTCGGCCAGTTCCCGCGGGGTGGTCCGCTCCACGCTTTCGACGCAATCGCGGAGTAACTTCGCCTGATTCTTCGTCGGAATCAGAATCGCCACCCGCGCGCCCGGCGAGATCGGGTAGCGGATGTCGAGAACGTTGAAGGCGACTTCTCTCGCCTGTCCCCCTTTCGCTTGGGAGAGAAGGGTAAGGGGTGAGGGGGCTGGAGTCCCACCATTCCCCCTCCCCCCTAACCCCCCTCCCGCCAGGGGAGGGGGGGACCGGTGAAGAACCCGCTCCACCGCCCGCATTGTGTTCGCGGTCGCCGTCGCGCGGCTGGCGTGGCCGTGGCTGCCGGGGTGCGTCCGCCAGCGGTACAGCACGTCCGGGATGTGCGTCACCCGGTCGCAGACCTCCAGCACCCGTAGCACCAGATCGACATCGTGCGAGGTGGTCAGCGATTCGTCGAAGCCGTTCACCTGCTGAAGCAAGTCCCGGCGAATCGCCACCGGATGCACGAAGTACGGGTGGCACAGGTAGAAGTCGTGGCTGAACGCCGGGCGGACGCGGACGGCGAGCACTTCGTTCAGGTCCGGCCCGGTCAGCGCCTCGTCGGCGTAGATCAGTCCCGGCCGCTTCTCGGACAACACCGCATCGGCGAACCGGTGCAGGCAGTGCGGTTCGAGCGCGTCATCGTGATCGAGAACCATGACGTAATCCCCGCTCGCCACCGCGAGACCGGCGTTCGACGCGGCGCTCACGCCCCGGTTCGTTTCCGGATGCAGCACCCGAATGCGGTCGTCGGCTTTCGCCAAGTCATCCAGCAGCGGGCGGACGTGGGAAGCCGGCGAGCCGTCGTTCACCAGCACGAGTTCCCAGTCCGGGTACGCCTGCGCGCGAACGCTTTCGACCGCCGCGCGGAGCCAGTCTTCGCGAGTGTTGTACACGGGCACGAGGACCGTGAACGTCGGCGCGTCAGCGGGCCTCCTTGTCGTGGCGAATAGTTTCAACAGCGCGGGCGTCGGCCGGTAGGCGTTCAGCCAGTCGGTGGGGGTGCGGGGGAGTGTCCGCCAGACCCGCTCGCGGAGTGACTCCCACACCGCGCCGAAGCCCCGCGTGTGCCAGCGCTCTAGCACCCCGGTGACCTTCCGCGACAGTTTCCACAGTAACCCGATGAGCATCGGCCGTCACCCCGCCCGCTTCAGTTGCGCCGACCCGGCGAGGAACTCGACCCCGGCGGCGGCCACGCACTCGGCCCCCATCCCGATCAGCCGGGCCAGGAAATCCTCGACGAAACCGGCGTCCGGGTGGCGGTCGGCGTCGAACCCGCCGAGCAAATCGAAGGTGTCGTGGCGGACCAGCAACCCGGCCAACTTGCCGGCACTCGTCGCCAGCGTGCCGACCGCCGCGCCGACGGTCGGCCGGTCCAGGCGGGCGACCATTCGCGTCAGCCAGTCGGGGTGCGTCGGGGACAGCCCGGCGTCGAGAAAAGCGAGCAGCGGCTCGCCCCGCACGGCGGCGGCTTGGTTCAGCGCCTCGGCGGGTGGCGCGTCCAGCACGAGGTACACGGCCCGCGGGGCGTAGGTGGTGTCGGCCCGCACGGCGCGGGCGGTGACGGCCGCGTCGGCGGCGGTCCCGCGAATCAGCACGGCGACGGCGGGTGGGGGCATGACGGACTCCCTAGCGGTCGGCGAATACCGGCGTCGGCCGGCGGTCGAGGCGGACCCACGGCCAGCCGTCGGGGACGATCCCCATCAGCCGCTGGTACGCCGGCTTCAGGCGGGTCGGCAGCAGGCGGGCGAAACTCGACCGCCGGCTCTCGCCGACGTACACCTGATCGCCGGCCGCGATCGCGATGTTCGTCCGCCCGTCGCCGTCGAGGACGATGGCGTCCAGATCGACCCGGAACACCTCGGCCGGGAACCCGGCGGCCACGTTCGGGCGGAGGACGTTCACGTCGCGGGGGTCGAAGCAGCCGCGCTTCAAGGCCCCGGTGCGGTGCAGGAATTCCAGCACCGACTCCGGCCCGCGGTACGCCACCGCCCGGTGCCGGTTCGACTCCGGGCCGTACAGGTCCACGGCCCCGGCGCGGGGGTCGGCCACCGTCACCGTCACGCCGGCGGGTTCCACGCCGAACGCGGCCGCGACCGCGATTCGGGCGTCGGCGACCGTACCCCCGTGGACCGCCACCAGCGCCGTCGGGCCGACGGGCAGCCGGCCGTCCACGCCGACCGAGGCGAGGCAGTCCCACTGCGGGGTGGCGGCGAACCGCACCTCCAGCACGTCCGGGCAGGCGATGCGGTAGGCCGGGGTCGTGGCGTCGCTCGGCGGCCGCGCCACGACCACCACCCGGCTCGGGTCGGGGTGCGCCAGGGCGACGGGGTCCGTCGGCGCGGGCCGGTCGGGCCAGCGGCCGTGGGCGCACCCGGCCAGCGCGAGCAAGACCAGGGGAACGGTGTACGCGCTTGGGTTCACATCGCCTACCATCGGCCGGCAGGCTGGGGGAAGTTCAGCGAATGTGCCGGGCCGCGCGGGGTTGCCGCGGGACGAAAAACTCCACCGGCGACACTTGCCACGCGGTGTAACAATGGATTGTTCGCGTGGGATTGTTGGAGGTGAGGCCCTCACCGGCCTCTGCGGGACGGGGTGGGTGACGTATTGGGACCACAGTAGCCGGCGGGGTTTCTGGGCCGCACGGGTGACACGCTTGCCGGCACCGGTCCGCTGTGGCTCCGTCACAACCCCACCACTTGGCACCGCCGTTACGCCCCGCGTGAGTCGTCCCCGACCGGGGGTGAATCGCCCGTTCACCGCCCAACCGGGTGCGCAAGAACCGACGGCGGTTCCGATACCCATCTTGTGACGCGGCCCGTAGCCCACCGACCCGACCCACGGGTCCATTCGGCCGCGTCTGGAAACGGAACGACAATCGGGGCACGGACGCCAACCCCACCCGGAGGCTCGGGCCGGGGGACCACCGGGATGATCCCGGCGGGGGCGGTCGTGCCCGGACAGGAGGCCCATCATGCGACTACGACTCCGACTGGGGATGGCGGCGGCAGTGCTGACGGGGTGGCTGGGCGGCGACGCTCGAGCCGCCCACTGCGGCTGCACCACCTTCCCGACCGCCGCCGCGACCGGCCTGGGCGACTGCGGCCCGGCGACCGCCACGCGGATGCAGACGCGGTACGAGACCGTCACCGAGACGGAGATGCGGCCGGTCACCCGTACCACCTACCGGGACGAGGTCCGCACCTCCATGCGGGCCGTCACCGCCACCGAATACCAGACCGTCACCGAGACGGTGAACCGCCCAGTCACCCGCACGGTGACGGTGGACCAGCCGTACACGGTCAACCGCCCGGTGCGGGAGACGGTGATGCGGACCGTCACCGAGACGGTGAACAAGCCGGTGTGCGAGACGGTGATGAAGGACTGCTCGCACACCGTCTACCGTGACGTGTGCGAGACCACCTACCGGGACTGCCCGGTGACGGTGACTCGCAAGGTGTGCGATCCGGTCAGCCGCACCGAGACCTACATGGTCAGCCACCCGGTGTGCGAGACGCGGTACCGGGAGTGCGCTGTGACCGTCTGCCGGCCGGTGACGGAGACGGTGATGAAGGACGTCTGCCGCACGGTGTGCGAGCCGGTGTGCGAGACGGTGAACCAGCAGGTCTGCCGCGCCGTCGTCCGCGACGTGTGCGAGACGGTGATGGTGGACGTCTGCCGCACCGTCAACGAGCCGGTGACGACCACCCAGTGCGTCACCAAGAAGGTGCCGGTGACCACCTGCGAGACGTACACGACCGGCGGGCGGTGGACCATCGGCCGCGTGCCCACCTACGCCAGCAGCTTCGACCCCTGCACCTGCACCACCACCCAGTGCCAGACCGGCACCCGCCTCGCCTTCGTCCGCACCCCGTGCGAGACCAAGACCCGGCAGGTGACCAACTACGAGACCGTCACCGAGCAGTGCCCGACCACCACCTCCGTCAAGCGGACGATCACCGAGAAGGTGGCCAAGCAGGTGACGCGGAAGGTGACGGAGAACGTCGTCGAGACGGTGCCGACGAAAGTCACCCGCATGGTGAAGCGGACCGTCGTCGAGAAGGTGCCGACGCGGGTCACCCGCAACGTGACCACGACCGAGATGCAGCGGGTGCCGTACACCGTCAAGCGGATCGCCAAGGGGTGCTTCGTGGACGGCGGGGCGTGCGGCGTGACCGCCCCGTGCGAGGGGGCCGACCGGCGGACCGGGTTCCTCGGCAACCTGCTGGGGAACGTCGTCGGCCGCGTCCGCGGCGGGGCCGCCACCTCCGCCACGGCGGGGAACGGCAAGGTGTTCGTGGAAGGCATGGCCTGCACCCGCACCGTCACCACCAACGTGGTGCGGAACGTGACCGAGACGCAGGTCCGCCGCGTCCCGGTGACGACCAAGAAGCGGGTGGCCGAGGTGGTCCGCAAGCAGGTGCCCGTCACCGTCACCCGGATGGTGCCGACCTGCGTCACCCGGCAGGTGCCCACTTGCGTCACCCGCATGGTCGCCGAGACCTGCACCCGCAAGGTGTGCCAGACGGTGACGGAGATGGTGCCGACGACCGTCTGCCGCAAGGTGCCGGTCCAGGTGACCAAGCAGGTGCCCTGCACGACGACGGTGAAGGTGCCGGTGTGCGTGACGGAGATGGTGCCGGTGTGCGTCACCCGCCGGGTGGCCGTGCAGGTGCCGGTGCAAGTGGTCGTGCGGAACGCCCAGAGCGTGGCGTGCGGCGGCTGCGACCCGTGCGGCACGGCGGCCGGCAGCGGCCCGCTCGGCCTAGGCTTGGGCAGCCGCCTGGCCGGGTTGGGTGGGCGGATTAACACCGCGATGAGCGGCGGTGCGACGGCCGCCAACTGCGACCCGTGCGCCGCCGGCCTGGCCTCCGTCGCGTGCGACACCAGCCGGCCGAAGCCGGTCCGCGACCTGATCGCCAAGATCTTCAGCGGCCGCCTGTGTGCCGACCCGTGTGCCCCGGTGGTGTCCGCCCCGGCCTGCGGCTGCAACTGACCCGACCGGCCATCCGGCCATCCGGCCGGCGAACGGGGGGCGAACGCCCCCCGTTTTTTCGTTTCCCTGACGGCCGACCGCCAGCCGTCACCTCGTACCGCTCGCGGCATATAACACCACTTCTTCCACACGCCTTCGCCGAGACCTCCTCTGATGACCACCGTTGCCGACCTGAAAGGGAAAACCGTCGCCTTCGCCGCGAGTGGCGGGCT
Source organism: Gemmatales bacterium (assembly GCA_038247725.1). Lineage (GTDB taxonomy): Bacteria > Planctomycetota > Planctomycetia > Gemmatales > Gemmataceae > JALHQU01. Next base: position 3,563 of record JBBRUO010000066.1, on the reverse strand, counting down.
GGACTCCTGCACCGTCACCAAATGGCTGACCGAGAACGGCGTCAAGGTCGTCGCCTTCACCGCCGACATCGGCCAGACCGACGAACCCGACTTCGACGCCGTCGGCCAGCGGATGCGGGCGTGCGGCGCGACCGACTTCGTCGCCATCCCGCTGCACGACATGATCGCCGAGTCCGGCGTCGAGGTGATCCAGTTCCAGGCGCTGTACGAGGGCGAGTACTGGAACACCACCGGCATCGGCCGGCACGTCATCGTCGCCGGCATGGTCCCCGCGATGAAGACGCGCGGCATCGACGTCCTCGGTCACGGGTCCACCGGCCGCGGCAACGATCAGGTGCGGTTCCAACTCTGCACGAACATGCTCGACCCGACCGTCGGGGTGTACGCCCCGTGGCGGGACCCGGCGTTCCTGGCCAAGTTCCGCGGCCGCGAGGCGATGATCGACTATTGCAACAGCCACAAGTTGCCCATCAAGGCGAGCAAAGACGCGCCGTATTCGACGGACGCGAACCTGCTGGGCCTGACGCACGAGGCCGGCAAACTCGAACACCTGACCACCCCGCCGTGGTTTGTCACGCCGGAGATGGGCGTGCTGCCGAAAGACGCGCCGGACACCCCCGCCGTGGCGACCATCCGCTTCGAGGCCGGCCAGCCGGTGTCGCTCAACGGCGAGAAAGGCTCCGTCTTTCAACTGCTGGACCAGGCGAATAAACTGGCCGGCGCGCACGCCGTCGGCATCTGCTCGCACCTCGTCGAGAACCGCTTCGTCGGCATCAAGAGCCGGGGCGTGTACGAGGCCCCCGGCATGGAACTGCTCGGCACCGCGTACCGGTATCTCTTGCAACTGGTGCTCGACCGCCGCAGCCGCGAGCTGTTCGACGGGTTGTCGGCCTTCATGGCGAAGCAGATTTACCAGGGGTACGGCTTCGACCTCGCCTCCCGCATGGCCCGCGAGGCGGTGAAGCCGGTGTTGGGGCTGATGACCGGCACCGTCGCGCTGAAGATGTACAAGGGGCGGGCGTACTTCGAGAGCGCGGCCGACGTGCCGGCGCAGATGTACTCGGAGGCGAACGCCAGCATGGAGGCCATCGGCGCGTTCGACCACGCCGACAGCGAGGGCTTCCTGCGGGTGCTGCAAGTGTCCGCCCGCGCGCTGGCGGTGAACGGCCATGTCACCCCGCCCGCGTGGGCGACGAAGTAGGGACAGTTGTCGCCGCGAGTTTACGAGCGCGTCCGCGACCCACTCGTAAACTCGCGGCGACGATGGGATTGACCCCACTCATCTCGGCAACTCTTTCACCCCCCACGCGGATAGCACATCCGTCGGCACATGCCATTCGACGGCCCGGAGGTGCGCCCACGGAAGTAGCTCGTGGGCGGCCTCCGTTCCCAAACGATCCGGGTCCGGGGTGATGCCGACTCGGCCCAAGTCCAGCCGATCCGCGTCCCAGCACGCCAGTAGCGTTCTGTCGCCGGTGGTCAGCCCGTCGGTGTGCAGCCGGCACGCCTCGTACATCAACTCGAACCGTTCATCGTCGAGATGCACGAGTTTGCCCCGCAGCGACAGCGCGAATTCGGCTCCGCGCAACCCGTGGCCGTAGTCGTCGTATTCCGTCACCCGTCGCGAGTCGTGGAACAGTGCGAACAGCGTGACGACTTCCGGGTCGGCTCCGTTGGCTTCGGCGATGCGCAAGCCGTTTTCCAGAACTCGCGCCCAGTGAACGATTCCGTGATCGCCGTGAACGGGCAACTCGTATCCGTCGAGGATCGCGGTCAGAAGTGCTGGAAAATCATGCATCGGTCTGGCCCGAGTGTTTGTCCGTCGAACCGCATCGAACGGAGACGCCAGTTCCAGAATACGGCCCCGCACCACCTCGCGGCGAATCGTTCCTCTTTCACCAATCGCTTCTTTCCGCGCATCCGGTCGGGTGGGCTGGCGCGGCTGGCGCGGGGGCACCGGTCGGGAAACATCCAGTCCGCCAGACTCCCCGTTGCGGCCGTGGCCGGGTGAAGTCCCCGTCGCGTATGCTCCGATCCATGAGCATCCGCCCGCGCGCCGTTCGCCCGGCTCGCGCGGCGGCTGACGTGGCCCTTCGAGGACAGCACCACCGTGACCGACACGCCCACCCCGCCGGAGACCACCGTTATCAACCCGCCACCGGCGAACGCCGCCGCCCTCACCGTCGGGTTCCTGACCGTCCTGACCGACCCCGGCGGGGTGTTGGGCGGATACCTGGTAACGAACGCCTGGGGCCGGCCGCTGGAGTTCCGCCTCAGTTCCGCCGTCAGCCCGAACCGCGTGCAGCAAATCCTGTACGGCCCGACGCTCACCGAGTACCTGCACGCGGACCTGATCGGCAAGACGCTGGTGGACCGCACCAGCATCGCCCCGCAACTGATCGTCGTGGACACGCTGCCGGCGCTGGCCCTGCGGCAGAAGGTCGAGGTGCCCGTGGTGGCGGTGCGGGTGGCCGGCCAGTCGGCGGAACAGGACGTGACGCTGATCCACCACGACCGCTGCAGCACCGGGTTGCTGTACCTGACGCGGTGCGAGGCGGACCGCCCGCGCATCGACGACCTGCTCGAACGGCTCGACCCGGCCATCGACCTGGCCGAGCCGTTCGCCCGCATCCGGGACGCCGTCATGGAAGCCCGCAAAATGGGAGTATCCAGCCGTGCTGCTTGACCTGGACTGGTCCCCCTCTCCCCTCGCGGGGGAGGGGTTAGGGGACAGTGGGGAGACCTCCCTCTCCCTGCTCGACGCGCCCGACGCCTTCACCCTCCGCCGCTTCGAGTCGCCCCTGGCGGCCGGGGTGCGGGAGGCGAAGTTGCTCACGCAGACGCCGTGGGTGCGGACCCTCGGCGTGCTGGGGATGAGCGTGCAAACGGAGGGGTGGAAGTTCCCGTCGCCGCCGCCGGAGTTGGACCGCCCGCCGAACCGCGTGGCGTCGCCGAAGGCCGCCGCGAAGGAAGCCGTCGCCCCGCCGCTGCCCGACCCGAACGCGCCGCCGCCCGACCCGCTAGCGATGCCGAAGGAGCGGATCCGCACCAAGCCGACCGCCGACACGGTGCTGGTCAAGGACCGCCTCTTGTACCTGCTGCAACCGCCGCTCGACGGCCTCTTCGACGGCCGCCAACTGGAAGTGCCGTTCGAGCCGTTCCCGTATCAGCTCGAAGGCATCGCCTTCCTGATGCCCCGCCACTCGGCCCTGCTCGCCGACGAGATGGGGCTAGGGAAAGCACAGCCGCTCGACGCCAAGGTGCTGACCCCCGCCGGCTGGAAACGGATGGGCGAAGTTCAAGTTGGCGACCCGGTCATCAACTCGCATGGTGGTGTCAGTCGGGTGACGGGCGTCTTCCCGCAAGGGGTGAAAGAAGTCTTTCGGGTGGAGTTCTCCGACGGCAGTTCCACGGAGTGCTGCGACGATCACTTGTGGGACGTGAATACCCCACTCCGGACGTGGCGTGGCAATCCGTCGCGGGTGCTGCCGTTGAAGGAAATTCGCAAGCAACTCACCCGGGCGAGCGGCAACCGTTTGCACTTCATCCCGATGGTGAAGGCG
>JBBRUO010000065.1:0-16074 GCA_038247725.1 Gemmatales bacterium | reverse complement strand
CTGCTGAACGAGCTGATCTCGAACTGCCTGAAGCACGCATTCGCCGCCGCCGCCGAAGGGTGCATCTGGGTGGCGCTCCGGCGGGACGAGACGGCCAACGTTCTGACCGTGGCCGACGACGGGGCCGGTTTCCCCGCCGGCTTCGACTTCCGCAACACCACCTCGTTCGGGTTGCAACTGGTGAACACCCTCGTCGAGCAACTCGGCGGCGAGTGTGTCCTGACCCCCGGCCGCGGCAGCCTGTTCACCGTCCGGTTCCCGAAATCCCTCTCCAGCCACGAGCCAGGTGCCCTCCCATGAAACCGCACGCCATCCTCGTGGTCGAAGACGAACGGATCACCGCCAAGTACATCGCGACGCAGTTGACGGAGATGGGGTACGCCGTGGCGGGCCTCGCCGCGACCGGGGAGGAGGCCGTCCGCAAGGCGGTCGAACTCCGCCCGGACCTGATCCTCATGGACATCAACCTCGGGGCCGGGATCGACGGGGTGGAGGCGGCGGCCCTGATCCGCAAGCAGTTGGACGTGCCGGTCGTGTACCTGACCGCCAACTCGGACACCGCCACCCTCCAGAGGGCGACGCTGACCGACCCGTTCGGGTACCTGCTGAAGCCCTACGAGGACGGCGACCTGCGGACGGCTATCGAGATCGGCTTTTACCGGCACCAGATGGAGTGGCGGCTGCGGGAGAACGAGCAGTGGCTGACGGCCACCCTGGAGAGCATCGGCGACGGGGTCATCGCCACCGACGCGAGAGGCTGCGTGCGGTTCATGAACGGGTTGGCCGAGCAGTTGACCGGGTGGACCCAGACGGATGCGTCGGGCAAGGACGTGCGGGACGTCTTCCACATCGTCGAAGAGGTCGGCCGGAAGCCGGTCGCCAATCCGATCCTCGCCGCGCTGGCGACCGGGGAGCGGGCCGACCTCCCCGCCGGCACCGTGCTGATCGACCGGGGCGGGGGCGAACGGTGCATCGAGGATAGTGCCGCCCCGATCCGGGACGCGGCCGGAACCGCGACGGGAGCGGTCCTGGTGTTCCGCGACGTCACCGAGCGCCGTCGCCTTGAGGATCACCTGCGGCAGTCGCAGAAGATGGAGGCCATCGGCCGGCTGGCGGGCGGCATCGCCCACGACTTCAACAACATCATGACCGTCATCACCGGGTTCAGCGAGCTGCTCCTCGCGGACGGCGTCCTCGCCGCGCCGATGCCCACCGCCGACCGGCTCGACTGCCTGCGGCACATCCACGACGCCGGGGTGCGGGCCGCCGCACTGACCCAGCAGATCATGGCGTTCAGCCGCAAGCAGGTGCTCGTGCCGAGCGTGCTGAACCTGAACGTCGTCCTCCGCGACGTGGGGGTGATGGTGAAGCGGCTGATCGGGTCGAACATCGAGTTCGTCACCGACCTGGCACCCGACCTCGGCCACGTGAAGGCGGACCCGACGCAGGTCGGGCAGGTGATTCTGAACCTGGCCACGAACGCCCGCGACGCAATGCCCAAGGGCGGGCGGCTGGTCGTGGCCACCCGGAACGTCGAACTGGACGAGGCGGCGGCCCAGCGGTTGTCCGGCGTCGCGCCGGGCTGGTACGTCGTGCTGACGTTCGCGGACACCGGGTTCGGCATGTCCGAGGCGGTGCGGAGCCACGTGTTCGACCCGTTCTTCACGACCAAAGGGGTCGGGGCGGGGACCGGCATGGGCCTCGCCACCGTGTACGGAATCGTCACCCAGAGCGGCGGCCACATCGAGGTGGAGAGCGAGGTCGGGGTCGGGACGACGTTCCGCGTGTCCCTGCCGCTGGTCGTGGACCCGACGACCCCGCCGGCGAGCCGGGAAGTCCGGCTGGCCGCGAAGGGGCACGAGACCATCCTGATCGTCGAGGACGACGACGCCGTGCGGCGGATGGTGAAGGCGATGCTCGAACGGAGCGGGTACACGGTGATCGAGGCCGCGGACGGCCATCAGGCGGTGGAGGCGGTCGAGGCGCACGCCGCCCCGATCCACCTGCTGATTACCGACCTGGTGATGCCGCACATTTCGGGCCGGGAGGTGGCCGAGCAGCTCGTCCCGCTCCGGCCGAGGATGCGGGTGCTATTCATGTCCGGTTACACCGAGGACATGATTGTGCAGCAGGGGGTAGAGTCGGCCGCCGCCGACTTCCTACATAAACCGTTCAGCCTGACCGCCCTGACGGGCAAGGTGCGAGAGGTGCTGGACCGTTGACGCGCCGGGGGCCGTTCGCGGAAGTCAACCGTCCCCCATCGGAACCCCTCTCATGCCGTGGGTGGTCGGGATCGACGAGGCCGGGTACGGGCCGAACCTCGGTCCGCTGGTGCAGGCCGCCGTCGCCGTCCGCCTGCCGGACGACGACCCGGCCGGGTGGGACTCGCTCAAGGCCGTCGTCCGGCGGGCCGGCGGGCGGTGGAACCGCGACTCCCGACTGGTCATCGACGACTCCAAGCGGGTCTACCACGGCGACAACGCGCTCGGCCGGCTGGAGCGCGGCGTCCTCAGTTGGTACGGGTTCGGCGGGCTGACCATCGCGGATCTCATCGCCCGCATCGGACTGGCGAACGCCCTCCCAGATACGCACCTCGAACCGTGGTTCGTCCCGGACACGCGACTCGAACGGCACGACAAGGCCGTGGCGCAACCCGACTTCGCCGCGCACGGAGTCGAACTCGGCCCGGTGGTGGCGAACGTCGTTCACCCGCCCCGGTTCAACAAACTGGTGACGGCCGCCGGGTCGAAGGCGGTGGTGCTGGCGCTGGGGTTGGTGGAACTGCTGCGGCACGTCCTGGCGAACACCCCCGGCGACGACGAGTTGCGCATCCTGTGCGACAAGCAGGGCGGGCGGAACTTCTACGCGCCGCTGCTGCAAGAGGCGTTCCCCGACGGCTTCGTCTGCGCCGAGGTGGAGCGGATGGACGAGAGCCGCTATCGGGTGGAACACCTGTCGCGGCGGGTGGAGATCCGCTTCACGCCCCGCGCCGACGCCGGCAGCGTGGCGGTGGCGCTGGCGTCGATGACGTGCAAGTACCTCCGCGAAATCTGCATGGTCCAGTTCAACGAGTTCTGGGCGAAGCGGGTGCCGGGCCTGAAGGAGACCGCCGGCTACCCGGTGGACGCCCTGCGGTTCCTCGCCGACATCCGCGCGGCGCTGTTGGCAACGGGGATTGGTGAGGAAGCGATCTGGCGGGTGAAGTGAGGGGCGAAAGCAGGTGTTCATTCAACCAATTCGCACTCCGCCAACATCGGCACTCGGCAGTCGAGACCGCGGCGACCTGCCCATCTGCCCCGAATCACCACCGTGTACCCCTCCCGCAAGCCTTCCAATTGTGGCGTCTTTTCCGGTGCGAAGCAGCAGAAAACCCATTCGCCTGCTTTCATGCCCCGACCAGAGATGGTCACGAACTTCCAATCTGGAGGGAGCATCCAACTGTTATCGATCATGTCGATGCGACCTCGCACGGAGATGGTTTGACCCGCCAGCGGGACAGCCTTTTCCTGCTGAAAGCGTGCGTACAACTCCTTCGCCGTGTAGTCCGCCGGTGTGCCAGAACAACCGGCAACGCCGCAGAACACGGCGATGAGAAGGGCGTCTCGCCGCATCGCACAACCCCGAACGGTCCGGATTGCCGGGAAGAATTGTCACGTGCTGGGGCCGAACCCGCTCTCAACTCGGGGAACCGGACTCCAGGAAGTAGATCATCCGCCAGACGCGGTCGATCTCGCCCCGCTCGATCACCTGGATCGGCTGCGACCCGTCGAAGGCTTTGTTCGGCGTTTTGAGCCAGGTGGTGAGCTGCTCCGGCGAGGCGAACGACTCCCGCAGCTTCGCGTACAACCGACCAACCTCGACGATGGTCCGCAGCGAGGACTCCTTCAAGTCGGCCCCGCCTTCCCAGGTGGCGACCGATCGCTCCGAGAGGCCGACGATCCGAGCGAAGTCGGCCCGGTTCAACCCCATTTCGTGGCGGAGACCGGAGAGCAATTCCCCGGACACGGTCGGATCGTTCTTCGAGAGGATCTCGGCCATCTGCGGCAGATCGAGGGGGGCGGCCATCAGAACCTCCGACCGTGGCGAGCGGTCATCCGGTACACGCGACTGAGCACGGTTTACTGTTCGATATTCTTAGCCGTAAGTCAAGAATTTTTGCAAGCAATTTTGCAGGATCAGTCCGAATTCAGCATGAGGGCGTGACTTCCGTCACGGCAGTTGTCCGGGAAAAGGGCCAAATTGATCCCGGACTCCCGCCGCGCCGATGGGAACCGAACGCCTTCGTAGCCGGCCTCGTACACGAGCCGGCCGAAGGTCTGGCCGGGCGCGACGCGACCGGTGTCCGAAGCGGGACGCCATTCCTCGGCAAGAGCGGCGGCGGTCAAACCCAGGCCGGCGAGCGTTTCCGGTGCGGACAGGTCCAGCAGCAACCCGGAGGAGACCCCGACTGCCGCGAGGACGCGCGGTTGGAAGGCGGTGTCCGGAACGCCGTAATGCTCGTACCAGGAGTCGAGTTCGGCGGTCGCGGTGGCCCGATCGAGGGAGAGGTACACGGTGCGCGGGCCGCCAATCGGGGTGAACCGACCGCCATTGCGGCGCGCCCCTTCCCCGTCCGTGAAGTGGGTGAGGTCAGCGTAATTGCGACTGGCGAACCGGTACGTCGTTCCCTGCCACTCGACGACGCACGGGGCGACGGCTCTGGGCGGGGAACCCAGAAGGGCGGCCAGTCGTGTCCGCAAGTCCTGCTCGGTGGGCCATTCGTTCGTCATGTCCCAACCCTCGGCACGGAAACGCGACTCGGCGCGCATTTTCCCCATCGCCACTGGCCGATTCAAGCGAAAACCGGCCCGCTTCACACCCACAGTTGCAGCACGCGGACGACGGCTTCGATCCACTGGTCGAAGGCGTCGTCGGCGGCGAACGCGACCGGGTGACCGTGGCCGTCGGTCAGCGGCGGGCGGGGCCCGGACACCGTCAGTGCCGACACCACCGGCCCTTCCGGGTCGAACGGCAGCGGGTCGGCGGACAGCAGCAGGCACTGCACCTGATTCATCCGCGACAGGCTGGCACACAAGGTCGCGGCCTGGGCGGCGGTGTCCACGGTCTTCACCACCGCCGCCCCGCGCTCAATCGGTTCCTGAAGCAGCAACGCCAGCAACTCGGCCTCGTGCGCCAGCGGGTTCGGCTTGCCCGGCGGGGCGACGAACAGCAACTCGAACCGCAGCGCGTCGGTGGTCAGCCAGTCGGTCAGCCGGCGGACGAGCGTCAGCACCAGGGCCAGCGTCATGACGATCCGCTGGGCCGGCAACTCGGCGTCCTTGAACCGGGCGGCGACCAAACTGGGGTCGAAGACGAACGCGAACACCCGCCGCCGGCGGAGGAACTGGTTCTCGTCGCGGGAGTAGTAGAACAGCTCGTCCCGCACGAACTTCACGTCGAACATGTCCGGCCGTTCGGCGTCGTCCGGCTCCATGTACGCCAACTGCGAGTGCAACAGGCTTTCGACGCTGCCCTTCGTGCTGATGGACGAGTACCCGCCGACCGGGTACTGGTCGTCGTCGGTCACTTTGGTGGGCACTTCCTTGCGGCCGGCCAGCGGGCGCACCGGGCGGTGCGGCAGCCGCTCCTCGAACTTGGCGGTCAGTTGCAGGATTTGCCGGTGGGCGACGTACTGCCCCATGTCGGCCAGGGCCGTCCGCTGTTCCAGGGCGATCACGTCTTCCGGTCCCAGCACCTCGGCCATCCGCCGGGCGGCGCTGACCAACCACTCGTAGTGGTTCACCAGCAGCGGCATGGGGCCGTCGGCGGCGAGCGAGTCGTACCCGGCGGTCAGCACCTGATCGGGCGATTGGGTGAGCAGGCCGCGGACCACCGCCGGGGACAGTTCCACCCCGCCGAGTCGGCCGCGCTCGCGGAGTTGCCGGACGACGAACGCCACCCCGCGCGGGCGGTCGGCCTCGGGGTACCGCCGCAGCGCGTCGGCGGCCCGCTCGAACGTCCAGTCGGCGTACACCTTGCCGAGCAGGTGGTCCTCGTAGTTGCGGGCCAGCGCGTGCGGCCAGCCGGGGATTTCGGGGAAGTCCTTGGCGGCGCGGCCGCGGTCGGTGCCGAGCGCGACGGCGGCCAGGTCGGCGACGAACCCGACCGGCGGCAGCGGGTGCCCGCCGGCGGCGATCTCCAGGGCGATGTCCAGGGCCGGCTTGACGGTGGCGGCGGTCGGCCGCAGCACCCGCTGGAGCCACAGCCCCTGTTGCAGGTAGGTGCGGGCGGCGTCGCCGTCGCGGAGTTCGACCAGTTCCATGACGATGCGCCGGGGGGAAGCGGACGTGACGGGATTACTTTACCGCCTCCCCGCCGGCGGCCAACGGCGGTGCGGGTTTCGGCGGCGGCCGTCGAACTTCGCGCCGGGCATCTGCTACGGTAGAATGCCCCCTGTCCCGCCCGCGCCGCCTGCCCGGCGACGCCCCGAAGGACCGCCGATGCCGAACGATCCTGCCGTCGCGGTCCCCCCGCCCCCCCTGCCGATGCCGACCGCCGGGTCGATGTTCCGCCAGTTCGTCCAACTGCTCGCCCTCGTCGTGTCGCTACTGCTGGTGGTGCGGACGGTGTTCCTGGAGCCGTTCGGCGTTCCCACCGGCAGCATGGCCCCGGCGCTGCTCGGGAACCACCGCGAGATCGCCTGCCCGAACTGCGGCGGGCCGATCAAGGTCGGTTCGCGGGACGAGTCGCGGGCCGTCAACCCGCAAGAGGCGGCCGTCTGCCCGAACTGCGGTCGCGGCCCGCTCGACCTGACCGACCAGTCGCGGGAGATCCTCGGCGACCGGCTGCTGGTGGACAAGTCCGCCTTCACCCTCCGCCCGCCCCGCCGGTGGGAGGTGGCCGTCTTCTACACGCCGGAAAAAACGAAGACGAGTCGGGCGTTCGCGCTGCGGGCCGTCGGTGCCCCCGGCGAGCCGTATGTGAAGCGGGTGGTCGGGCTGCCCGGCGAGCGGATTCTGATCCGGGACGGCGACATTCACGCGAACGGAGTCCTGTGCCGGAAGACGCACGCACAAGTGTGGCAGACGGCGGTGCCCGTGCTGAGCATGGCCCACGTCCCGTCGGACACCGGCTGGACACCCCGCTGGGCGACCGAAGCCGTCGCCCGCGCGCCCGGCGGCTCCCCGCCGCCCCTCGGCACCGCCGCCATCGACGGCTCGGTCCTGTCGCTCGACGCCGCCGCCACCCCGGACACGGCCGTCGGCCTGACGTACCGGCACCGCAACCTGAAGACGAAACAAGACGAACCGATCACCGACCGGCTCGGCTACAACGGCGGCGGCGAGGTCGGGCGGCCGGTCGCGGTCCACGACTTCGCCATCCGCTGCGAGGTGGAAGTGACGGCCGGGTGCGGCACCTTCGCCTGCCGACTGTTCGACGGGGCCGACGCGGTGAAGGTCGAGTTGCCGGTCGCCGGCGCGGACGCCCCGGCCCTCGTCTCGCACGACGGCGGCACCCAGGCGCAAGTCGGGCGGGGCGGCCACCTCGTTCCCGGAAAGACACACCGGCTCGAGTTCGCGTTCGTGGACCGGCGGGCGACGGTGCGGCTGGACGGTGTCGAACTGGCCGCGCCGCTCGACCTGCCGCCGCCGCCGGAGTCCCGCCGGACGGCCGAAGTCCGCCGCCCGTTGCAGTTCGGCGTCCGCGGGGCGAGCGTCGCCATCCGCGACCTGACCCTGTTCCGCGACATCCACTACTTCGCCGGCAGCACGCAGGCCGGGTTCGCCGAGTATACTTTAGCGGGCGACGAGTACTTCATGCTCGGCGACAACGCCAACGACTCCGGCGACAGCCGGGCGTGGAAGGACGAGTCCGGGGCGGCGACACCGGGCGTGCCGCTGGGGGCGTTCATCGGTAAACCGTTCCTCATCCACCAGCCGTTGCGGGCCGGGCGGGTGACGGTGAACGGGACCGACCGCCAGTTCACGACCGTCGATTGGGACCGCGTGCGACTGCTCGAATAGCCGATGTCGGGCCGCCCGACTTCCCCCGAAGGATCCCCGCCATGTCCGCCGCCGTCAATGCCCCGCCCCGCGACCACGTCCGCGAGACGCTGGAAACCCTCGTGTTCGTGGTGGTGCTGGTGCTGATCCTGCAACTGTTCGTGCTGGAGGCGTTCGTCATCCCGACCGGCAGCATGGCCGAGACGCAGCTCGGGTACCACAAGAACGTCGTCTGCCAGCAGTGCCAGTACGCCTTCCCGGTGAACAGCTCGGACGAGGTGGAGCGGCCGTCTCGCGACTCGTTCGTGTACGGGTACACCTGCCCGAACTGCCAGTTCCGGGGCGGCGTCGATTGGAACGGCCCGGTGTCCCCGACCAGCGGCGACCGGGTGCTCGTTCACAAGGCCATGTCGGCCGACGAGCGGGGGCGGGTGATGGTGTTCAAGTACCCGGTCGCCCCGCAGAAGAAGCAGCAGGCGCAGAACTACATCAAGCGGTGCGTCGGGTTCGGCGGGGAGACAATCGCCATCTCCCGCGGGGACCTGTACGTCACCACCGCGCTGGCGTACCCGGACCGGGCGCGGCCGGACGACCCGAACGACGTCTGGCAAGAGGAGTACACCTACCCCCGCGACGAGTCCGCCCTGAACCTGTTCGCGGCCAGCCAGGAGAAGGGATTTCCCGCCGGCGTCGGCGGGTTCGAGCTGTACCGCAAGCCGGACGACCAGGCGCTCGAGATGCGGCGGATCGTCTACGACAACGACCACCAGGCGGCGGATCTGATCGGCCGCGCCCCGCCGCCCCGGTGGGCACCCCGCGACGGGCAGGCCACCGGGTGGGCGGCGGACGACAAGAACGCGCCGAAGACGTTCACGCACGCGGGCGACGCCATCGGGTGGATCGGGTATCAACACCTGTCCAAGGCACGAGAGGGCGACACCAGCCCGCAGAAGATCACCAACGGCATGGGGTACAACGGCGGCCTGGGGTACCCCAACCCGTTCCGGCCGAACACCATGGAACCCCTGAAGCAGGCCGGCGGCGCGGAGGACTACTGGGTCGGCGACCTGATGCTCGAATGTACGGCCAAGGTGGAGTCGGGGAGCGAACTGACGCTCGAACTGTCCAAGGGCGAGTACCGTTACCAGGCGGTGTTCGCGGACGGCAAAGTGACCCTCGTCCGCCTCGGGGCGGGGAACTGGCCGCCGGTGACGCGGCCGACGCCGATGACCCGGCCGGGCACCTATCAGTTGCGGTTCGCCAACGTGGACTGCCGACTGCGGGTGTGGGTGAACGACACCGCTATCGACTTCGGCGGCGAGGCCGACTACCCGCCCACCAAGGCCGGTGACGCGGCGACGGGAGAGAACGACATCAAGGCCCCGGCCGGGGTCGCCGCCAAGGGGGCCGTCGCCGTGTCCGGGCTGCGGCTGTGGCGGGACACCTACTACACCCCGCAGGGGGGTAACGAGGACGCCGTCGAAACGTATTACGTCCACCCCGGCCACTACCTGTGCCTGGGCGACAACAGCGCGCAAAGCTCGGACGGCCGCACCTGGGGCGTTGTTCCCGAACGGCTGATGATCGGCCGCGCGGTGTTCACCTTCTTCCCCGTCCACCGTATCGGCGTCATCCGCTGAGGGGCTGGATATTTAAACCCGGAAACGTTGTCCCATCGGGTGCCGTGGGGGAAACGCTGTTCACCACCCTCACCGAGAGGAGTTGGTTACGTGCCCCGCACGGTATCAGGCTGGGACACCCTCCGCGGTTCGTGTGTCAGGCCGAACCGGACATCGTAAGGGCGTCCGTCTCGGCGAGACGGACCGACTGACGCCGAACGGGACTGACTCACCCCGCCCGTACAGGCCGCCCACGCCCACCCGCATTTCCCCGCATTTCCGCCTCGGATTTCATGGCCCGTTGGGGCCGAATCCGTAAAATAATGGGATGACGAACGACCCTCCCGGCGCGCCGCAAGGTGCTTTCCGGGCAACGGGTTTCGATTCGCCACCCGGCGGACTGCGCGCGAGGAGACTGGCTTGGCAGACACACCCCCAAATCCGAACGGGCCGCCCGACCAAGACCCCCCGGCGGGGGCGGCCGGACTCGCCGTCATCGACGGCCTCGACATCGTCGATGAGTTGCGCGACAGCTACCTGACCTACGCTCAGTCGGTCATCGTCTCCCGCGCCCTGCCGGATGTCCGCGACGGCCTGAAGCCGTCGCAGCGGCGGATTCTGGTCGCCATGAACGACCTCGGTTTGGGGCCGACCAGCAGTACGAGCAAGTGCGCCGGTATCATCGGCGAGACGATGAAGCGGTACCACCCGCACGGCGACGCCAGCATCTACGACACGCTGGTTCGCATGGCCCAAGACTGGGTCATGCGGCAGCGGCTGGTCCACGGCCAGGGGAACTTCGGCAGCATCGCCGGCCTGCCCCCCGCCGCCCACCGCTACACCGAGGCCCGCCTGACGCCCGCCGCCGCCGAGATGCTGGCGGACCTCGACTCCGAGACCGTCGATTTCATCGACAACTACGACGGCAAGTACCAGGAACCGCTGGTGCTGCCCGGCAAGTTCCCCAACCTGCTGGTGAACGGGGCGGTCGGCATCGCCGTCGGCATGGCCACCGACATCCCCCCGCACAACCTCCGCGAGGTGTGCGACGGGCTGGTGAAACTGATCGACGAGCCGGAAACGTCCCTCGGCGAGTTGCTGCAGATCGTCCCCGGCCCGGACTTCCCGACCGGCGGCATCGTCATGGGCCGGGCCGGGCTGTACCAGGCGTATCAGGGGCACCGCAGCCGCATTACGTTGCGGGCGCGGGCCGACGTCATCGAACCGGCGAAAGGCCGCTCCCCCAGCATCATCCTCAAGGAAGTGCCGTTCGAGGTGACGCGGAACAAGTTGGCCGCCGACATCGGGCAACTCATCAAGGACGGACGCATCGACGGCGCGACCGGCGTGCGGGACGAGTCCAGCGCTCGGACCGGCGAACCAGTGCGGCTGGTCATCGAACTGAAGAAGGACGCCGACCCGCACATGGCGCTCAACCAGCTTTACCAGCTGAGCAACGCGCAGAAGACGGTGAGCGTAGCGATGCTGGCGCTGGTGGACGGCCGGCCGGAGTTCCTCACGCTGAAAGCGATGATGCAGAAGTATCTGGATCACCGCATCATTGTCATTCGCCGGCGGACGCAATACCTGTTGCGCGAGGCCAAGCGGCGCGGGCACATCCTCGAAGGCCAGCTCATCGCCATCTCGTCGCTGGACTTGGTGATCCAGACGATCCGCAAGTCGCCGTCGCGGGCGGAAGCCAAACTGCAACTGCAATCCATGCAGGTTCCCGTGGCGCGACTGATCGAGGCCATCGGGCAGACGGCGTTCGACACGTTGAAATCGGATATTGATATTAAGGAATTCTACTCCATGACGGAGTTGCAAGCCGAGGCCATCCTGCGGATGCAACTCGGCCAACTGGCCAACCTGGAGCGGGACGAGATCCTGAAGGAGTACAACCAGATCCGCGAGCAGATTCGCGGGTACGACGAGTTGCTGTCCGACGACGCCAGGGTGAACGCCGTCATCCGCGCCGACCTGCTGACGATCAAGGACAAGTACGGCACCGCCCGCCTGACCGAGATCAGCGACGACGGCGGCGACGTGGACATGGAAGACCTGATCGCCGACGAGCAGATGATCGTGATGCTGTCCCACGAGGGGTTCGTCAAGCGGCTGCCGGTGGAGACGTACCGCGTGCAGGGCCGCGGCGGCAAGGGCGTGCAAGGCGGGTTGCGCGACAACGACTTTATTCAGCACTTCTT
Source organism: Gemmatales bacterium (assembly GCA_038247725.1). Lineage (GTDB taxonomy): Bacteria > Planctomycetota > Planctomycetia > Gemmatales > Gemmataceae > JALHQU01. Next base: position 4,266 of record JBBRUO010000065.1, on the reverse strand, counting down.
CACTGCCAGCACCAAATCCTTCCTGCTATGCTTCACCAGCCTGGGTCAATGTTACTGGCTGAAGGTGTATAAGATCCCGGAAGCCACCCGCACCTCCTCCGGCCGCAGCATCGCCAACGTGCTGTCGCTCAAGGAGGGCGAGACCATCGCCAGCGTGATCCCGGTGCGGGAGTTCAACGAGGGGCAGTTCCTGCTCATGGCGACGCACCAAGGACTGGTCAAGAAGACGAGCCTGATGGAGTACAGCCGGCCGCGGCAGGGCGGCATCATCGGCATCAACCTGGAGGACGGCGACACCCTCATCAACGTCTGCCTCACCAGGCCCGGCGACGAGGTGGTGCTCAGCACCCGGCACGGGATGGCCATCCGCTTCGACGAATCGGACGTGCGGGCGATGGGCCGCGGCGCGACCGGCGTGTACGGCATCAAGCTGGACAAGAAGAAGTACGACCGACTCGTCGGCATGGTGGTCGCCGACCCGGACGGCTTCCTGCTGACCCTGTGCGAGAACGGGTACGGCAAGCGGACGCCGTTCGGCGCGAACACCGCCGGCGAGGTGGCCGACGAAGGTGAGGAGGAGCCGACGGAGCCGACGGAGCCGACCACCGCCGTCGCCGAGACTGCGCCGCCCACGGATGCGGACGGTGAACCGGCCGAGGCTGACAAGTCGGCCATGCGGTACCGCAAACAGCGGCGCGGCGGGAAGGGCGTGAAGGACGTGAAAGTCACGGCCAAGAACGGCCCGGTGGTGGGGATCGTCTCCGTCCGGGACGGCGATGAGATCATGGTCATCACCGCGCAAGGAATGGTGGTGCGGACCAAGACGGATGATATTCGACTGGTCGGCCGCAACACCCAGGGGGTGAAGGTGATGACCCCCAACAACGGCGACAAGATCGCCACGCTGGCCAAGCTCGCGGCCGAAGTGAAAGTCGAGGAAAGCCAAGACAGTTAACTCCAGGCAATACAAACCCATTTTTGACAGGATCACAGGATGAAGAGATGATTTGAATTCCGTCTATCATCCTTCTCTTCATCCTGTGATCCTGTCAAAACTCTTCAAGTTTTCGAGTCTACCAATGCGCGTATTCATCACCGGCGGGTACGGATTCATCGGGGCGTGGATCATCAAGAACCTGCTGGCGCGGGGCGATGAGGTGTTCGTCTACGACTTGAAGGAGGACGCCCGGCGGCTGCGGCTCATCCTGCCGGACGCCGATGTCGCCAAGGTGACGTTCGTCCCCGGCGACGTGACCGACCTTCCAGCCCTGACGGCGGCCTTGAAAAACAAGGCAATCACGCACGTCATCCACCTGGCCGGGCTACAGGTGCCGACGTGCCGGGCGAACCCGATCCTCGGCGCGCAGGTGAACGTCCTCGGCACCCTGGCCGTATTCGAGGCCATCAAGGCGCTCGGCACTCAGGTGCAACGGCTGGTGTACGCCAGCAGCGCGGCCGTGTTCGGCGGGCCGGACCAATACCCCGCCAGCCCGCAGGGCGACAACGCCCCCCTCATCCCCGGCACGCATTACGGCGTCTTCAAATGCTGCAACGAAGGCAACGCCCGCATCTACCACATTGACAACGGCATTCACAGCGTCGGGTTGCGGCCGTGGACGGTGTACGGCGTGGGCCGCGATCTGGGCATGACCAGTGAGCCGACGAAGGCCATCAAAGCGGTGCTACTCGGCCGGCCGTATGCCATCAACTTCGGCGGCTGGACCGACTTCCAGTATGTGGATGACGTGGCCAAGACGTTCGTTAACAGCCTGACCCGGCCGTACACCGGGGCGAAGAGTTACAACCTCCGCGGTGCGGTACTGCCGCTCACCGAGTTCCACGCGGCGCTGTGCCGGGTGCTGCCCGCCGCCGAGCAGTTGGTGACGCTCGGCTCGGCGCAAATCGCCATCTGCTACGACCTGTCCGACGACGGGTTGCAGACGGACTTGGGGCCGATGCCGCGGACGCCGTTGGAGGCCGGCATCCGCGAAACGGTTGAGATTTTCAAGCAACTCCAGGCGGAAGGCCGGCTCGACACCGCCGACCTGGACGCCCCCAAACCGGCCCCTGTGACGACCATTCAGGAGACGTAAGCAGGAGTGACGCAGTTGATGGATTTTGTATACCACTTCAGACTGGAAAACTGGTGCCGATCCGGGAATTTTGCGATTATGGCATCAGCGAACTAGTATACAAAAACCATCAACTGCGTCATTCCTACACATGTCTCGACGGCCCGGTTGCTCGACGAGGCGTAGAAGGCTTGCCAGGCCAACGCCTACAGGCATCCGTGAAACGCACACCGTGAATGGCCTGCCGCCTGACACCAATCCGATTCCTGCTTGTTCCGGCTCGGCCGCCAGGGTAGCATCTCTTTCACCTGCCGGTTCCCGCTTCGTCCGCCCTCGCTCCACCCCCGGAGTCGGCCCATGCTGTCGTTCCGCTCACCCGCGTCCCGCCGCGAATTCCTCCGCGTCGGCGGCCTCGCCCTCGGCGGCCTGACCCTCGCCGACACCCTGGCCCGTGGCGGCTCCCCGCTGACCAACGCCAGCGCCGGTAAGCCGATCACCGACAAGGCCGTCATCTTCCTATTCCTGCACGGCGGGCCGAGTCAGATCGAGACGTTCGACCCGAAGATGACCGCCCCGGAAGGCGTGCGGTCGGCAACCGGCGAGTTGAAGACCGCCCTTCCCGGCGTCACCTTCGGCGGCACCTTCCCGAAGTTGGCGGCGCGGGCGAATCGGTTCACCGTGGTGCGGTCGTTCGTCACCGGCGATGGCAACCACGACATCAAGCCGGTCGTCGGCAAGGGCAGTGCGTCGGCCAACCTCGGCTCCGCCTACGCCAGCATCGCCGGCGGCACCCACCCGGTTTCCGGGATGCCGACGAACGTCGCCGTCTTCCCGCAGTCGGTGGACCCGAAGGCGCAGCCGATGCAGGCCGGGTTCGGCAACTTCCTCTCCCCCGGCCCGTTCGGCGCGGCGGCGGTGCCGTTCGTCCCCGGTGCCACCGGCGCGTTCCAGAAGAACATGACGCTAAACGTGCCGCAGGACCGCATCGCGGATCGGCGGCTGCTGCTGGCGTCGTTCGACCGGGCGAAGGCGCATTTCGATGCCGAGGGAGCCGGCGTGGACACCGCCCGCGAGAAGGCATTCTCCATGCTCCTCGGCGGCGTCGGCGACGCCTTCGACCTGAAGAATGAAGACCCAAAGACCGTCGCGGCGTACGACACCGAGCCGCTCTACGGCGACTTCGCGAAGCACTTCGACAAAAAGTGGAACAACCACAAGTACTACGTCGATAACGCCCGCACCCTGGGCAAGCTGCTTCTGTTGTCCCGCCGATTGGTGGAACGCGGGGCCGGGTTCGTGACCGTGACGACGAACTTTGTCTGGGACATGCACGCCGACGTGAACAACGCGCCGGTGACGGTCGGCATGAGCTACAACGCCCCGGCCCTCGACCATGCGGTGAGCGCCTTCCTCGACGACATCAAGGCGCGCGGGCTGGAGGACAAGATTCTGCTGGTGGTGTGCGGCGAGATGGGCCGCACGCCGAAGATCAACAAGGGCGGCGGCCGCGACCACTGGGGCGAACTCGCGCCACTTCTGCTGGCCGGCGGGGGGACAATGCCGGGCCAAGTGATCGGCCGCTCCGACCGCGACGGCGGCCGGCCGAACTCCGACCCGATCCGCCTGCCGAACCTGATCTCGACGGTGATGCACACGCTGTTCGACGTGGGCAAACTCCGCGTCACCCGCGGCGCGTCCCGCGACCTACTGGCGATGACCGACGCCGCACCGATTCCGGGCCTGTGAGGGCCGCCGATGTTCAAGACGCTCACGCTCGGTTTCGCCCTGGTCTTCCTTCCCGTTGCCACTCGTGCCGACGATGCCGTCACGATCACAGCCGCCAAGCCGGACGCCGACGGCTTTCTCGTCCACGAAGTCCGCTCGCCGTACCAGGCGAAGACCACACGGATTCGAGTGCTGCTGCCCGACAAACCCGTGAAAGGCAAGAAGTACCCCGTGGTGTACGTCCTGCCGGTCGAGGCCGGGACCGAGAGCCGGTACGGGGACGGCTTGAAAGAGGTCCAGACGCTCGACCTATACAACAAACTCGGGCTGGTGTTCGCGGCCCCGACGTTCTCGCACCTGCCGTGGTACGCCGACCACCCGACCAAGCCCGAGATCCGCCAAGAAAGCTACTTCCTCAAGGTGGTTGTGCCCTTCATCGACAAGACCTACCCGGTACGAGTGGAGGCCG
>JBBRUO010000064.1:0-16183 GCA_038247725.1 Gemmatales bacterium | reverse complement strand
GGAGGGGGGGACAAATCCCAACCAATCACTGTCTCCGTTGCCCCGCCTTTGCCGAACGCGATCACCGGTGCCCCGCACGCCTGCGCTTCCACGGGCACGATGCCGAAGTCTTCCTCCGCCGGGAACAGCACCGCCGCGCACCGGCGATAGTGGTCGCGGATCACCTCGTCCGGCTGCCAGCCGAGGAACGTCACCCCCGGTCCGGCGGTCGCCTTCAACTTCGCCGCTTCTTGACCGGACCCGATGACGACCAGTTTCTTCCCCAGCCGCGTGCAGGCGTCGATGGCCAGGTCGAACCGCTTGTATGGGGCCAGCGCTGACACCACGAGGTAAAAATCCTCGCGGGGCACGGCGACTGGCGTGTAGAAGTCGGTGTCCGCCGGCGGTGTAATCACGACGCTGTCGCGGCCGTAACACTCCTGGATGCGGGCCTGGATGGTCTTGCTGATGGCGACGAAGTGCGTCACCCGGTCGGCGGTGCGGCGGTCCCACTCGCGGAGCCGCTTCAGCACCACGCCGAGCGCCTTGGCTTTCAGCCCGCCCCGGCCGAAGTACGACTCCCGCATGTGCCAGGCGTACCGCATGGGGGTGAAGCAGTAGCAGACGTGCGGCACCCCGGTCGGCGGTTTCGCGGCCTTCGCCACGCAGTGGCTGAAGCTCAACACGAGGTCGGTGTCGGCGGGGATCGGCCACCGCGCCGCCACCGGCATCAGCGGCAGCAGGTAGCGGTAGTAGCGGGGCCAGCCGGGCAGTCGGTTCAGGAAACTGGCACGAGGCCGCAAGCGTGTGATCGGCTCCGACACGGACCCCGGCTTGTGCAGGAGGGTGAACAGGCGAGCGGTCGGCCACCGCCGGCAGGCCGGCTCCAGGCACTTCTCCCCGCCGCGCATGCCGGTCAGCCAGTCGTGAATCAACGCGACGGTGGGCGTTTCAAGGTTCAGAGGTTCCGGTTTCAAGATGCGTCCGGTTTCGAGTTTCAAGATGGCAAGCGGCCGCCCGGAGTCGCGGGACGTGGTCTTGTCTTATCTTGAAACTCTGAAACCTGAAACTCCGCCGGCTTGAAACTTGAACCCGTGAAATCTGCAACTCCGTCCGGTTGGCCGACAGTGGAAGTTTGTCGCGGGGGTGTCAGTGGGCCGGCGGACGATTTTCGGAATCCCGGTCGGCGGCGGTCGTTCGGTTGCGTCTCGCGGAGTATCGTTGTAAGCTGAAAACGATTACGTCGCGGTGGCGGAGACCGGCCGGGGCGGATACTATCATCCCATCCGGGGTGTAAACTTCCGGAAGCGCGGGGCACGCGGTTCCCAGTCACGAGGCGTTTATGGCGTTCGCACTCAACCTCGGCAAGTGCAGCCTACTGGGCAACTACCGGGAAAATAACGAAGACGCGATCGACATCAAGCAGTTCCCGGACCTGACCGTCTGCGTCGTCGCCGACGGCATGGGCGGGCAGGCGGCCGGCGAGATCGCCAGCAAGAAGGCCATCGAGGTCATCCCCCGCGAGCTGCGGAAGCACCTGACCGCGCAGCTCACCGCCGACGGCGTCAAGCAGGCGATCCGCCGGGCCATCGTCACCGCCAACGAAGAGATTCGGGCGATGGGGGCGCTGGACAAGGACATGCGGAACATGGGCACCACCGTGGTGCTGACCGTGTGGCGAAAAAGCGGCGAGGTGTACGTCGCCGGCGTCGGCGACAGCCGCGCCTACCTGCTGCGGGCGAAGAAGATCCAGCAACTGACCGTGGACCACTCGCTCGCCCAGGCGCTGGTGGAGGCGAACACCATCACCGCCGCCGAGGCCAAGGACCACAAGTTCAAGAACGTGCTGTGGAAGTACCTGGGCAGTCCGGAGGTGGGCGAAGGGCCGGACGTGGTCGTCGTCCAAATCCAGGCCGGGGACCGCGTCCTCCTCTGCACCGACGGGCTGACCGGGCCGGTGAACGACGACGGCTTGCTCCAGTTCATCGACGGGCAGTCCGACATGCAGGCGTGCGCCGAGGGGTTGGGCCAGTTCGCCCTCGACAGCGGCTCGCGCGACAACGTCTCCTGCATTGTGATGGAAATCATCAACGGCTGACCCGCCCGCCCACACCCAACCACCGCCCGCCGCGAGACCGTCTCGCGGCGAAATCTCATTTCCGCGCCCCCCGTCGCCCCCCGTCGCCCCGCGACGACACGTCCCGCAACCGTGCGCATTTCCGTTCCCGCACCGCCGCGGGGGGTGTATGGTGACGGTCACGCCCGCCGTGGAAGCCCTCCCTCCAACAGGCCCCTCCCATGCACACCCGTCGCTCATTCCTGGCCGCGTCGGCCGTCGCCGTGTCCGGCCCGCTGATCCGCTCGTATGCCGCCGGCGAACAGAAAGACAAGGTCCGCGTCGCGCTGATCGGCGTCGCCGGGCAGGGCAAGTTCAGCCTGGACAACATCGCCGGCGAGACGGTCGCCGCCCTGTGCGACGTGGACCCGAGCCGAGCCGTGGAGGCCCGCAAGCGGTTCCCCGACGCCAAGTTTTTCACCGACTATCGCAAACTGTTCGACGAGCCGAAGCTGTTCGACGCCGTGGCCGTCTGCACGCCGGACCACACCCACGCGCACCCGACACTGATCGCGCTGAGCCAGGGCAAGCACGTCTACTGCGAGAAGCCACTGTGCCACTCGGTGAGCGAGGTGCGGATGGTGCAAGCCGCCGCGAAGAAGGCGAAGGTGCAAACCCAGATGGGCACGCAGATCCACGCCGGGGACAACTACCGCCGGGTGGTGGAGGTCATCCGCGGCGGGGCGATTGGTCCGGTCAAGCGGGTGCATGTCTGGTGTTCGCGGCGGCCGGACGGCGGGCGGCTGATCAAGCCGGTGGCACGGGTGAAGTTCAGCACCGACCAGTGGCTGGGGCCGTGCCCGGAGGAGTTCTTCTACGCCAGCCACCAGAACTGGCCCCACTTCCACTGGCGGTGGTGGTTCCCGTTCGGCGGCGGCGTCCACGCGGACATGGGCTGCCACTTCACCGACCTGCCGCACTGGGCGCTCGGCCTCGGGTCGCCGGTGACGGTGAAGGCGACCGGCGAGAGCATCCCGAACGCCGACAACACGGTCCCGAACACGCTGCAAGTGGATTACACCTACAAGACGCCCGGCGGGTTGCTCCCGCTGACGTGGTACCACGGCGTCACCGGCCCGGACCTCGCCGGCAAGGTGAAGTACGCGGGGTTCAGCGACGGCGTCTGCTTCGAGGGCGAGGGCGGCAAGAAACTGGTGGCGAACTACTCGAAGTATCAACTGTTCCCGACCGAGTTGGCGAAGGACTTCAAGCCGCCGATGCCGAGCATCGCGAAGTCCCTCGGCCACCACAAGGAGTGGCTGGAGGCGATCCGGGGGACCGGCAAACCGCTGTGCGAGTTCGGCTACTCCGGCCCGCTGACCGAGGCCGTGCTGCTGGGCAACGTGTCGTACCGTGCCGGCGGGGTGGAGTTGAAGTGGGACACCCAGACCGGCACCACCGGCAACAAGGACGCCGACGCCTTCCTGGCGCGAGATGTCCGCAAGGGGTGGGAATACCCGGCGTGAGTAACTGGCGCGGCTCGTGAACTCGCCGCGAAGACAACAATCACCTGTCTTCGCGGCGAGTTCACGAGCCGCGCCAATGGCATCACCTGTTACTCGAAGAAACTCGCCACCGGCACCGCGAACCCCGGCAGCACGTCGGGCAGCGTCAGCGTGTCGGACGGCTCGAACCGCTGGGGCAGTTGGTTCGGCCGGAAGACGGCGACGAACGGCACTTCGGGGTCGAGCAGCATAACCACCTGCACCCCAGCCGCGATGTACTCCAGCGCCTTCGCCGTCACTTCCTTGAGCGTGTCCGTGGGCGACCGCACTTCGATCACCAGTTCCAGCGGCGGGTTGATCGCGCCCTTCGGCCGCGGCGCGTCGGCTGGGAGTTTGTCGTAACTGATGTAGAGCAGGTCCGCGCCGCGCACGCCGTCCGGACGGGTACGGACGAAGGTGTCGTTCGTACAGACCCAGCCGAGTCGGTTCGCCACGACGAATCCGCCGAGGTGAAGCGACACCTTGAAGCAAACGTGGCCGTGATCGAATTCGGGCACGGGCAGCCTCACGAGGTGGCCGTCGATCAGTTCGATCCCGGAATCGTGGACGTGCAGGCGAAGGAACTCGTCGGCCGTCATCAGGGCCGGTGGCGGCACGCTGGCGGACGGCATCGGCGGGGTGAGAACGGACATATCGGGACTCCTTTTGCGATCTTTCGCCGGATGCTACCGCACCTTCAGGTACTTGGCGAGGTCGTCGTATAGGCCGCCGTCGTTGGCGTACATGGCGTAGTTGCGGGCGTCGGCGAACCACTCGCGGGTGCTCGGCTTCTGGATGCCGGCGGCGGTCACCAAGTCCCTCGTGCTCAGCGGCGACGGGATGCCGGTCTTCATCGCGTCCGTCAGCTTCGCCTCGATGGCGCGGTCCACGACCGCCTTCAGGTCGGCCCCGGAGAACTCGTGCGTCGCCTTGGCCACGGCGTCGAAGTCCACGTCCTTTTGCGGCTTGCCGACCAGCTGCAGGCGGAGGATGGCGGCCCGGCCGGGCTGGTCCGGCGGCGGCACGAACAGGATGCGGTCGAACCGCCCCGGCCGGCGGAACGCCGAGTCCATGTGCCACGGGGCGTTCGTCGCGGCCAGCACCAACACCCCTTCGTTCGAGGCGGTGACGCCGTCCAGCTCGTTCAGGAACTGGTTGATGACGAGGCGGGAGGTGGACTGGCGGAAGTCGGCGCGGCTGGCGGCCAGCGCGTCCACCTCGTCGAAGAACAGCACGCACGGGTTGTTCCGCCGCGCCTTCTGGAACAGGTCGTGCAACTGCTTCTCGCTGTTCCCGACCCACATGTCCAGCACGTCGTGCAGGCCCACCGAGACGAACCCGGCCTTCACCTCGCCGGCGGTAGCGCGGGCCAGGTGCGTCTTCCCGCAGCCGGGCGGCCCGTACAGCAGCACCCCGCCGCCGACCGTCTTGCCGTAGGCCTTGAACAGGTCCGCGTGCGTCAGCGGGTAGATGATCTTGAGGCGGATTTCCTCCTTGATGCCCTCCATCCCGCCGACGTCGGCGAAGCCGATCTTCGGCCGCTCGATCTCGCCGGGGCTGGTCTCCGTCGGCATCCCGCCGCCGACCGCCTCGCGGAGCATCCCGTCGAACGCCGACCGGTCCACGTTCTCCGCGCCGATGCCCAGCCGCGCCTCGAACTCGGCGTCGGTCAGGTCCTCATCGTCCTCGACGGCGGCCTTATACTCACTCACCGCGCGGGCCGTCTCGCCGTTCTGGTGCAGCAGCTTGGCCAGCAGCACCTTCGCCTCGCCTGGCGCGTCGTGGCTCCGCAGCGCGTCCTCGCACACCACCACCCCGGCGGAGAACTTGCCCAGCGCCAGGTACACCTTCGCCAGCGCGACTTTCAGCCGGGCGTCGGTCGGGGTGCGGGCGAGGCCGTCCTTGAGCAGTCCCTCGGCCTCGTCGGCCTTGGCGGCGGCGATCATCGCGTCCGCCAGGTGCAGCCGCAGGGGGACGTTGGTGGGGGACACCAGGAGGGCGTCCTTGAGCGGCTGGAGCGGGTCGGGCAGAGCCATGATGGGGCCGGGGGCTGGGGAACGCGGGTGCCATCCCCCACTATACCACGAACGGCTGCTGTCGGGGTGCCCGCCGTTTCGTCACGCCGCTGGCGGGCAGGGCCATTCCGTTCTCGGGTGTTCGTCTTGTGGCACCGGCTCGGAGGCCCAATGGCACTTACTTCGCCACCAAACCGAGGGACACCGTGCTGAGCAACCGCAGTACCGTCCCGCCGGCCACCGTCACCTGGTACACGTCCGCCCACACGTCGGCGTCGGCCGGCAGGCCGGGGAACGTCCGCGGGTCGGCGTCCACCGCACCCGCCACCACCCCGATCCCTTCGCCAAACCCGTGCGGACCAGCTTGTCGAAGCGAGGTCGGGTGAGCCGGACGGTCACCCCGTGACCGGCCTTGTCGGCCGCGTTCCGGTTCGGCCCGTACATGGCTCCCACTTCGGGCCGCAGGGCGATCCCGCTGGCCATCTCGTGAGCGACAGCGAGCAGGGCCAGCGGTGTATCGCTGTGGCCGCCGCGGCCGAGGTCGGCACCAAGAACAACATCACCCCACCCCAAAAACGGAACGGCCCTGATCGGCGGGGCGATCCACGTGGACGACCGCCGCCGCCCGCCTACGATGGTGGGCGCGCCCCACCCACCACCCGCCTGCCTCCGATTCGCCCCATGCCGCTCGACTTCGCCATCCCGCAACTGCTCGTCGTCTCCGACCGCTCCGGCCCGACGGCGGTGGCCAAGTCGGACGGGCTGCCGTTCGCCGTCGAGGACGCCGCGCTGCGGGCGGCGGCCCGGTTCGGCCCCCGACCCGCCGGGGTGACGGTGCCCGCCGCGCTGTTCGTCACCCCGCACGCCCGGTCGCACGTGTTCGTCGTTCGCGTGACGGACGTGCCCGGCCCGGACGCACCGCTGGCGTTCCATTTCCTCGCGCTGAACCGCCCGCTGTACGAGGCCCTCGGCGACCCGTTCGCCATCGCCGAGCGGTTCGCCCCGGAGTGGGCGTCGCGCGGCGGGCTGCCAGTGCTGACGTGGCCGGGCGAACCGCTGCCCCCGCGCCGGTTGGAGGACATCACCGCGCTGTTCAAGGCCGGCGACGGCCCGCTGCTGCTCGGCGCGACGCAATCGCTGCTCGACGGCGGCCGGCTGATGCTGAAGCGCGATTCGCCGGACGATGTGGTGCTTCGCGCCATCTGGCAACTGCTGCCGACGCGGACGCGGTGCGACCTGTGGCCGGCGACGTTCGCCTTCTCGAACGCCCTCGGCTTCCACGTCGTCGCGCTGCCGGAGGTGCCGGAGAAACTGCCGCTGGGGTACTTGTCCGAGGAGCAGGTGAAGGACTACCCGGAGGGGCGGTACGAACTGGCCCTACAGGCGGCGTCGGAGGGCGGCAATCAGGCCGACCTCGACCGCCTGCTCGCGCGGGCCAGCAGTCGCGATATGCTGCGGCTGGCGACGATGATGGTGCTGGGCGCGATCGGCATCGCAGCGGTGGCGAAGTTCCTGCGGTTGGGTGGTCCGCACTCGGGGAGTGCGGACCACTTTCACGGATGCGGGCGACGCCGACGATGTTCCTGCGGCGAAGCCGGCCGCGTATGATACCGACACGTCCCCGCCCTCTCCCGGAGTCTCCCGAGATGACCGCCGTTCGCCTCGCCCTACTCACCCTGTTCGCCGCCGCGCCCGCGTTCGCCGCCGACCCCGCCCCGGTGAAGATCAACGGCCAGTCCGCCGTCCCGCCCGCCGACTGGAAGAGCGAGAAGCCGAGCAACCGGCTGCGGTCGTACCAGTTCCAACTGCCGTCCGGTAAGAAGGACGTGGCCGACGCCGAACTCTCGATTTACCCGGAGTCGTCCCCGGACGCGAAGCGGAGCCACCCCCGCTGGCTGGCCACGTTCGACCCGCCCGAAGGCAAGACAATCGAGGAAGCCAGCAAGGTGACGACGGCCGAGCACCCCGGCGCGACGCTGACCACGCTCGACGTGACCGGCACCTGGAAGTTCAAGGAGCGGCCGCAAGACCCGAAGTCGAAGCTGGAACTGCGGGCCGAGTGGCGGGTGATCTGGGTGATCGTCGCGGGCAAGGAGGAAGCCACGCACATCCGACTGGCCGGACCGGCGGCGGTCGTCGAGCAGCACGAGAAAGCCTTCGACGCCTGGCTGAAAGCGCTGAAATAAGGCCCGCGACGGCTGCCGTGAAGTCGCCCGACGCCGCGGAGTCGGTTCGGACTTTCTGATGTCCCCGACGAGATCGAGCCTCGCCCTCCCAAGAAATGCTCGATCTCGGCCGGTCCCGCCTGTCACCGTTTCACCAGCCGCCACGTGAGGGCCCCGGCGACTAGCAGGCCGAGGGCGTTGGCGGCCCACACGCCGACGACCATCGGCAACTTGCCGTCGCGGGCCAGCCCCGCCCCGGAGAGCAACAGCGGGTAGTAGCTGAACAGGGTCGGCAGGAAGCAGACGACGAAGATGCTCAGGTAGTCGCCGCGGTTCGCCCACATGCCGACCGGGCAGCCGATCAGCGCGAACACGATGCACCCGAACGCCAGCGCCGGCCGCAAGTACCACTCCAACTCCAGCGTGCGGGCCGTCCGCTCGGCGAACCGCCCCACGTCGGTGAAGTGCTGGACCTGGTCCGGCCGCTTGGCCGGCTCGGGGGAGACTTGCCCGGACGGGAGCAGCACCGTCTCGCCGTTCGACTGCACCTGCGGCTTCGACGGCAGCCCGAACTTCTCGTCCAGGGCGAGCAGGGCGGAGATGTCGAGGGTGGCGCTCGGCGGGACCGACAGCAGCGCCTCGCGGGCCCGCTCCGCCTCGGCCGCCGGGCCGTCCCGCCAGCCGTTGGCCTTGGCCTTCAGGTCCGGCCAGTCGATGGACTGCGAGCGGCCGGCGATCTGCTCCCGCAACCTCTCCTTCTGGAACTCGCTCGGCAGCTCGACGGTCTGCGGCTTGTTGTCGCGGGACAGCAGCTCGGACGACGGCCCGACGACGGTCCAGGCGTTGTCCGACTCGTCGTCCATCACCGTCAGCTCGTTCTTCTCGGTGTCCACCTTCAGCTTCGCCTGCCGGGCGCGGGCGACCAAATCGTACCCGCCGTCCAGCGACCCTTTCTTCTTCTGCTTCAGCACCACGTCGAGGAGGCGGCGGCCCTGCACGTCCCGCACGTACAGCACCCACTGGCTGTTCGCCGACTTGAACATCCGCTCGCGGCGGAGGATGTTGTAGATCGTCTCCTCCGGGTCGCGGAGCGCCTCCTCCTGGATCTGCCGCCAGCACGACGGGATCACGCGGTACGACATGGCGGCGGTGGCGGTGCCGGCGAGCAGGCCGAGGACCAGCGCCGGGCGGAGCAGCGAGTACAGGTCCACGCCGGCCGCCTTCAGCACGACCGCCTCGTTGTCGTGCGACAGGCGGCCGTAAGCCACGCACGAGGCGAACAGGGTGGTGGCCGGGATCGTGTACGGGAAGCTGGTCGGGATGGTGAGCGGGATGACCGTCAGGATCTGCGACAGGGACAGCCCGAACTGGTTCGCCTGCTGGACCACCCCGGCGATGACGAACATCCCGGTCAGCCCGGTCAGGGACAGGAGGAACACCCGCAGCAGTTCCCAGAACACCATCCGCTGGAAGGTGCCGAAGAACGTGGTGTGCAGGTAATCGAGCACGGGTGGGGTTTCCTGGTTGCTGGCTCCCCTCTCTCTCTGAGGGAGAGGGGTTGGGGGTGACGGGGATCGGGTCGGCTCGGCAAGAGTCCCCCTCACCCAATCAGGTCACCGCCCTGGGGCCGAGCGGACGGTGGGCGGGGCGGCGGTGCCGAAGCGGTTCCGCAGCCGCTCGGCGACGCCCCGCACGGGGTCGGTCACCACCGGCAGCATGTGCGCCTTCGGTGTCAGTTTACCGTTCTCGCGGGTCAGTTCGATCTTGAAAAGGCTGCCGCTGAGCAACCCGGTGACATCGCCCAGCGGGGTGGTCAGCCACCGCTTCAAGGTTTGCGACCAGATCGTGTAGAACTCGAACTGAACGTACTTGCCGTCGGTGTCCAACTGGCCCGACCCGCCGAGGCTGACGGCCGACCCGAGCAGGTCCAGTTGCGTCACCGTCAGCCGGTCGCCCTTCAGGTCGAACGTGGCGTGCGCCTCCTCGAACGCGCAGCCGTCGGGCTGTTGCCCTTTCAGCACTTTCACGAGGTCGAGGAGCACCGGCAGGTTGTACATGCGGCCGTGCGGCACGTCCACTTGCCCGCTGCCGACGGGGATCCGCTTGCCGAGTTTGGCGTCCCACCGGTTCTCCACCAGCAGCGACCCCTGGGCCAAGCCCCGGAGTTCCGCCCCGTCGGTCAGCTTGTAGTGCCGGGCCAGTTCGTCCAGGTTCACCCCGGACGCGGTCAGGTACAGGCGGTAGCTGACGGGGTCGTCGAGGATCACCCGCGCCTGCCCGCCGACGGTCCCCTGGAAGAGTGTGGCCGACAGGTCGCGGACCTCCACCGCCGCCGGGTAGAACGCGCCCGGCCGCTTCGGGTCCGGCTCCTGCGGCAGGATGCGGAACGGCACCCGCACGGCGGTCAGCGGCTGCTTCGCCACCGTCGCCTTGTCCAGCCACAGCGTCCCGGTGACGGACCCCAGGCGGTCCCCCTCGTGCCGCCCCTCGGACGCGAGGGTGCCGGTCAAGTCGTCGAACGGCAGGCCGGCGTCCAGGGCCGCGCCCCGCAGTTTCAGTTCGGCGTTCCAGTAGACGACCGTCTCCGTCGGGGGGCCGGTGTCGGGGGACGGCGCGACCGCCGGCGGTTCGAGGGGCGCGACCGCGACGGGTTCGACCGGCCGCTGCCCGCGCACCACCACCGGCCCGGTCGGCGACACCTTCACCACCAGATGCTTGAGGGTCAGGTCGGCCCCGCCGCGGAGGTTCAACTCCTGGAAGCCGCCGCGGAGTTTGCCCGGTAGGGCCGTCAGCAAAGCGGCGTCCGGGACGAACGGGGTCACCGACACGCCGCCCAGGTTCGCCCACACCCCGCCGCCGTCGGAGAAGCGGACCTCGGCGGCGTCCAGCTTCAACTCGCTGGCCGCGTGGCGGGCGGAGAACTTCACCAGTTCCAGCCGCCCGCCGTGGTACCGCAACACCCCGGCGAGTTGGTTCAACTCGTAGGGGAAGAACGCCGGCGTCACCGTCGGCCCCTTGAAGTTGAAGGCCAGCCGCAGGTCCGTCGCCGGGTCGAACGGCGGCTCGACGGGGAGCATCGCCGCCGCCGGTTGCACGCCGGACGGGTCGGCCGCGGCGACGGCCCCCGGCCGCTGGCCCCGGTCCCAGATCTCGATGTCCGCGCCGAACGTCACCTCCCCGCGCGGGGCCAGCGTCGTGACGGCGCCGTCCAGCTTCAGTTCGGTCAGTCCGTCCTTGAAGGCGTCGTCGATGGGGCAGTTCTCGCCCTGCACCCGCAGGGTCAGCTTTCGGTCGGGGGTGCCGTCCACCGCCTCGCTCTCACCGGACAGCCACAGGCGGCCGCCGTCGTGGGACGCCTCGAAGTTCCGCAACTCCACCCGGTCGCCGTCGGCCGCCACCGGCTGGGGCCGGTCCGAGTCGGTGTCCGTCACCCGGATCATCACGTTGCCGCGGATGCGGGTGAGGGCGTAGGGGAAGTGCCGGTAGTTCACCCGCCCGTCGTACACGCGGATACGGAACGTGTTCTCCACCCGGTTGACGCCGAGCCGCTTCCGCACGTCCACCACGAAGTCACCCCGCCCGCCGGCCCGCATCTTGCCGAGGGCGGCGGCGTACTTGGGCGGCAGCGCGGCGACCAGCCGGTCGTCGATGGGGATGTCGGTGCCGACGATGCGGATGGCGATGTGCGGGTCGGGGCCGTCGCCGGCCACCACCCCGTTCACCGTCACCCGGCGGTCGCCCAGTTTGCCCGTCACCTGGACGCGGAACTCGTCGGTGCCGTCCGACGCGGTGACGGTCTTCAGCCACCCGTCGAGTTCGGTGAACGGGTACGGGAACAGGTCGTAGGTGACGCCGAGGCGGTTCGGGATCACGTCCACCTCCCGCCGCCAGCCGCCGTCCGGGCGGGTGAAGGCGACCCGCACGTCGATGCCGCCGACCGGGTTGAACTGCCGCCGCCACGTCTCCCCGTTGGGCGTCAGTTTGGCGACCAGTTCGTCGTCGAGGGTCAACCCGCGGACGGTCAGGTCGAACCGCTCCAACCGCCGTTCCAGGAGTTCGCGGGGGTCGTCCGGCGGGGGCGGGGCGGGCGACGGGCGGAGGTGGGCGTACGCGGTGTGCGGGCGGAGGCGGGGGCCGAAGGTGGCCGGCGTCGGGCCGAACAGGGGCTTCGTTTCCAGGTGCAGTTCGACCGTCGCCGGGCCGAGCGTGCCGGTGATCTTGTCCGCCGTCAGCCGGCCGTTCCTGAGGTGCAGGGTGCCGGACAGGTGTTCGACCGGCTTCGGCAGCACGGCGTCTTCGAACCGGCACTCCCGCAGGTCCACCCGCACCGCCACGGCCGGCGGCGCGGCCGCACCACCCGCCGCCGTGGTCACGTCCACCTTCACCCCGATCCGCCCGGACAACCCGCCGACGACCCGCGCCGCCTCCGCGTTCAGGGGGGCGATCACCGGGGCCAACTCGGGCCGCAGGGCGACGTCCGAAATGTCCAGGTGGGCGGTGAGTTGTTTGGCCACCCGGTCCCATTTGGCCGTGACGGTCAGCGGCACGACCAGCCCGTCCGGGTCGAACCGGCCGTCCTCGTCCAGCGCGGCGGCGGGGAGAACGGAACACTGTCCGTCCACCTTCAGTACGGGCACCGGGTCGTTGACCAGATGCAGTTTGATGTGCTTCAAGGCCACGGGCGGGAAGCCGTCCGGGGCGGCGTCGGACAGCAGCACGGTGGCGTCACGGATCACCACCGTCGGCAGGGCGCGGTCGGGAGTCCCCGGCGCGTCGGGGAAGACCGGCAGGTCCCACTGGCCGTCGGTCCCGCGGGTCAGCCGCACCGTCGGCGCGTCCAGTTCCACCTTGCGGATGGACAGCTTGCCGCGGTTGAACTCTTGCTTGTCGTGATAAATGACGGCCGACGGGACGGTCATGAACGGGGCCGCCGCGCCGACCCGCGTGAGGGTCAAGTTCGTCACCCGGATGCCGCCGAAGATGCGGACGGCGGCCGACTCCACCTTCACCTCGACGGCCTCGCCGACGAGTTCGCGGACGTGGGCCTCGACCGCCGCGCGGACTTTCTCCGGGCTGACCCAGTGCGCGACGACCCACGCCCCGATCCCGCCGGCGGCGAGGACGGCGACGATCAGCCCGCGGATCAGCCAGCACCGGACGAAGGACGCCATCCGTGGTCACGCCTGGGCGGAATCCGGCCGCGCCCGTCGCGGCGGAAGGGCGGGACAATAGCCGCCCTCCCGCACCCGGTCAACGCGGAGTGGCACCGGGGAAACCGGGCAAGGGGCGGGAGTCGGGGGGGAGCGAGTGCCCGCCGGTCACTTGTCGTTCTTGGCCTTCAGTTCCTTTTCCAAGGTGGCTTTCAGTTCGTCGAGTTGCGATTTGGCGGCCTTCGCCCGGTCGATCTCGCGGTGAAACGCTTCCAGCTCGAATTGGGCTTGATCCCGCTTCAGTTCCAGCGCGCGGATCCGCAGTTCGGCGTCGGAGATCTCGCCCGGCAACCGCTTCAAGACGGACACCTTCTCCAGCCGCTGCCGGTCGAGTTCGGCGTCCGTCCGCCGTTTCACCTCCTCCCGCGCCGCCGCCTCCGCCTCCTTCGCGCGAGCTGCGGCCTGGGCCGCCTGTTTCCTCGCCTCCTTCAGTTCCTCCTCACGGGCCGTCAACTCCTTCTCGCGGCGGGCGGCCTCGGCCTTTTGAAGCGCCTTCCGCTGCTCGGCCTCCTTCGCCTGCCGGTCGGCCTCCTTGGCCATCCACTCCTTCTCGGCGGCGTTCCGCTCGGCCAGCAGTTGCACCAACTTGGCGAGCGACTCCTCGGTCGCGGTGGGGCCGCCGGGCGTGGGCGGGTTGGCGATGGCGTCGTCCAGCCGCCGCTTGGTGATCCGAATCCGGACGGTGTGTTCGGCGAGTTCGCCGGTCCGCAACGCGGCGTCGGCTTTCGCCGCCGCGACGGTGGCCCGCTGCGCGGCGAGTTCCGCCGGCCCGATGCCGGGACCGGCCGACTCCAGCCGCTTCATCTGGCTTTCGGCCATTTTCAGTTGCCGGGCCGCCCCGTCCGCCGCCGTCTGTTTCAACTCGGCTTGCACCACCAGCAGGTCGTACTCGTCTTGCAGGGAGGCGACGACCGGGTTCCGCGGGGCGGCCTGAGACGGCTCCTTCCCGTTCCCTTTCCCGGCGGGTTGCAGTGCCCGGCCGGTCCCGACCGCCGCGACGCCGACCGCCACCACCGCCACCAATGCCAGCCGGGCCGCCGCGCGCCGTCCGCTCATTCGCGTCGTCATGTGTGTTCTCCGATGGTCGAAACCGCTACCGTGATGGCACGGCCGCGAGGCCCGGCGTACCGTATTCGTGAACGTTAACCGCCATTTCCCGGTGAGGTCGGCATGGCCCGCAAAAGGACGGACACTTCCCCGCTCCCGCAAAGTCCCAACTCGGCACCATCGGTGAAACCGGAGAAGTCCGCCATCCAGCGGCCGCCGGCCGAGTTGCTGTTCGCCGACGAGTTGGCCCGACTGGCCGAGGCGGACGCCGGCCAGCCCCGCCCGGTCGGGTGGAAGTTGACGCCTCGCTCGGTCGTCGCGTTCGTGGTTGGCGACGAGTCGCGGAAGATCACGCCGAAGTTCGTCGGCCGGCGGAGCCTCGTCGAGCGGTGCGTGGTGGCACTCGCCACCAACCGGGGGCTGATGCTCATCGGCGAGCCGGGGACGGCGAAGAGTTGGATCAGCGAACTGCTGGCGGCGGCCGTGTCGGGCGACAGCACACTGACGATCCAGGGCAGCGCCGGCACCACCGAGGACGCCATCAAGTACAGTTGGAATTACGCGCTGCTGCTGGCGGAAGGGCCGAGCGAGCGGAGCCTCGTGCCCGCCCCGCTGTACCGGGGGATGAGCGGCGGGAAGGTGGTGCGGTTCGAGGAACTCACCCGCTGCCCGCTGGAAATGCAGGACGTGATGCTGAGCATCCTGAGCGACCGGGTGATGGCGGTGCCGGAGTTGCCGGACGACAGCCGCAGTCTGTTCGCCGAGGCCGGGTTCAACGTCATCGCCACGGCGAACACCCGCGACCGGGGGGTGAACGAAATGAGCGCGGCGCTCAAGCGGCGGTTCAACTTCGAGACCGTCCCGCCGATCGACAACATCCGCGACGAGATGGAACTGGTGCAGCGGGAGACGGATAAACTGCTAGCTCGGGCCGGGGTGCCGGTGAGTTTGCCGCCGGACATGACCGAAGTGCTGGTGACGGCCTTCCACGAGTTGCGGAACGCGAAGGACGAAGCCGGCAAGGCGCTGGAGCCGCTGACCACCCCGATGAGCACGGCCGAGGCGATCAGCACCGGGTACGCGGCCGGCCTGCACGCCTGGTACTACGAGGACGGCCCGGCCCGCGCCGAACATCTGGTGCAGCACCTCGCCGGCACCGCGCTGAAGGACTCGCCGGACGACCTGAAGAAGCTGCGGCACTACTTCCAACACGTCGTGAAGGGCAAGCCCGGCGACGCCTGGAAAGACCTGTACGCCGCCCGCGACCACCTGCCGTGAGGATTGCCGCCCATGTCCGTTGATATCCAGTGGACCGAAACCGACCCGGACACGGGCGACAAGCGGTTCGTGTGCGCCGAGCGGTTCGCCGGGGTGTGGCGGCTCTACGTGCGGGCGAAACGCCGCGAGGAGTGGGGGTCGCCGGCCGTCGTCTCCCGCGACATGTGGGAAACCCTGCTCGACGCCATCCAGCGGCGCTACCAGCGGCGGGAAGGGGTGACGGACGCGGACCTGATGTTCGTGCGGAAGGAACTGGCGAAGCTGCCGCCGGAGGAGACGGGAGACGAGAGCGATTCGGAGTAGGTCCGACTCGGCGAGACGGACCCCCGCGAACCGGTTAGGCGGCCCCGACGAGCCGGTTGCGGCTTGTCGGATCGGACGTTCGGAAGCGGTCGAGGACGGATACGTCGATGGCTTTCCGCCGCGTCGGGTCGAATGCCACGTCCGCGACCGAAACCGTACCGAGGCGGGCGACGGCCGAATCCGCGAGGGTCGTCCAGTCCTTCGGAAGGGCGTTGTCGATCCCGTGCGGCAGCTCGAACACCGCGTACACGTCCGGGTAATCGTCCAGTTCTTCACTGAACGGGCAGTCGAACAGAAACAGTCGGTCCCGGTGGGCGACGAGGAAAATCCGCGGCACGTCCCAGAACCCGCGGTAGTGAATCGGAGTTGGGCGCGTCATCATGGCACCTCTGGTTCCATGTCACCGTCGATCCGGAGTGCGCGTCGTTGAGTGGGCGATGGGGAGGATCGTCCTGAGCCGGCCAGGCGGCCGGAGACGAGGGGCGTGATCGCGAATTACCCCAAGGCAGTGAGTCGCCCAACACCCCACGTCGCCCGCCCCCAGGCCGGCACAACCGTCACACGTCCGCACGCCAAACCCCCCAGC